>JADLDZ010000376.1 GCA_020846375.1 Nitrospirales bacterium
CAGGACAGACGGTGCCACCGCTGCATCATCGAGGACGGAGATGCCACCGAAGAGGAAAAGAGCCAGTGGAAGGAGACTCCCCGTTTTGCGAAGGCGCCCGACAACCTCCCCAAAGGTGAGATGATAGCCTGAGCCTCTTTCCGGCGGGCACGAGGCGGTATCCGTACGAAACGGTTTTGACGCGGGGAGCGCTGCTCTACAGGCGTGCCTGCTTGAAAAACCCGCTCCAGGAGCTTACCTTGCGGGTATCAATCCCCCGGAAGCATCCTCTCTTCAGCAATGCGACAAGGGTCTTCCCGGTCACCTCTTCATCGAATTCCGTATAGCACATGCCCACCTCCCCGGGAGCATGGGCGTCCGATCCCCCGGTAAAAGGAAGCCGAAGCATCCCTGCCGCTCCGATGGCCTTTTCGTTCCACGCAGGCATCGTGCATCCATTGAGGCCTTCAAGGGCGCAGAAACCTTTGACGCGCAGCACCACGTCTCCCAGGCCGTTCCCCCTCCGGTACGGATGGGAAGGGATAACGACCCCGCCGCTGCGCGCCACGATCTCCACAAGCTCCTCTACAGGAGCGTATTTGAGGGACATTTCATCGGTATCCGCCCCGAAGACGAGGCAAGGCCCCTCCGCCGTGGAGAACGCCCCGCCCCTGAAGATCATGCTTTTATTCGCGTACTTCTCCCGCAGCGCTTCGATGGGCTCAGAGGCCCCATAGGAATAATGCTCGGTGAAAGCGATGCCCTGCAGACCCCGCTCAATAGCCCGCAGGACCGATTCCTCGGGGTCGGTGTCGTTATCCCCGCTGAAACGGGAATGGACATGCAGGTCAATTTTATATTTCATAAGGGACTCCCTTGGGGAAAAAAAGTATGGCGGAGGTACTCTATAAAGATACACCATTCCCCCGCTCTTTACAACAGGAGGGCTGCAGCACCACGGCGGCCCGCTCACAGCTCCCGCAGTAGTCTCCGTAGCCTCCGCTTTTCCCCTTTCCCGAGTGGCCTGTCTCGATAGAAATACCCCTCGAATTCCCTTACGAAAGCGGCAGCCTTTTCCCTGCATGGGACCTCTCCGATATGAGCGAGAAATTCTTCAAGACCCTCTCCCTTCGCCTTCGCATATCCTTTTCTTTCCATCTTTGCCAGGAAAGCTCCGAGGAGGACCTCCTCCGGAGTCTTCCTCTGAAAGAAGAAACAATATACCACAAGTCCTCCCGAGATGACGACAAGGAGGATCAGGGTATAGCCCGTCAGCTTCCCCCTGTCCAGGGAGAGGGAAAGGGCGGGACGTCCGACACCGAGCCGAACCCTGGAGAGCAGGGACATCTGTTTTCCCAGATCGTAATTCAGCACAGAGGCGTTCCAGTAGTAATTGAGGGTATCGAGGAGGAGCTGCACGTGCAGGAGCGCCCCTTTCCTGGGGTGGAAGGGTGGCTCCCCTCCTGCAGGGGTGGGGTCCACGCGTATCCACCCCACGGACTCCTGGTAGAGCTCGACCCACACATGGGCGCTGCTCTGCAAAACGAGATAGTAGCCGCCCATTTCATTGTAAAGGCCTCCCCGGTACCCGCCCACTATCCGGGAGGGAATGCCCGCAGCACGGAGCATGACCGCCAGGGCGGAGGCAAAGTACTCACAGTTCCCCTGTTTTGTAACAAAAAGGAAATCATGCAACGGGTGAGGGGACAGGGGAAGTCTCTCCAGCGAGTATGTATATCCTCCTCCCAGGAAAGCCAGCAGGGCATCGACCGTGCCCGCCGTATCCTTACCGGCCGCAAGGGAAGCGACCAGCCGGCGTATCTCCTCCATGTCCGCCGCAGGGAGCTGAAGGTAGGCGTCCTTATCGGTTTCCCTGACCTGCAGGACCGGGGAGAGGATCGAAAGGGCCTGGTACTTTATGCGGCGGGTGACGTTTTCAGGCAGGGAATGAGTAAGGGTGGAGTCCATTACGGCCTGTTTGATCGAGAGGGAGAGGGGCTTATCGAGGGCAAAAAGATATTTATTATCATATGGTTCGAGGTAGATGGTCTGTTCCACCCTTTTCCCCTTCACGGTAAGGGATTCCCCTCCCCTCTTCTTCCCCGGTGAGCTCCTCCAGGACACCCCGTCAAAATGATCGAGGAGAATCCCCCTCCAATAAAGGGATCCCTCTTCCGTCTTCTCCATATGAGCCCGGAACACCACCTCGTTGTTTTCCTGTATCCCGGAGATCCCCCCCAGCATGACACTGTCGGAGAAGCCGGTGAGCACCGTTCCCTGCCTGTTCAGGAAGGTGAAGAGGGGAAAGCTGGTGCGGGGGAGCAGGAGGAAGAGGAACAGGGTGGCCGGCAGGGAGAGAAAAGAGATCAGCAAGGAGGTGGAAGCCACTTTCAACACAGTGGGTGTCGTGATTTCCAGGAGGGGATCCTGGGAATAATAGGCCAGCAGGACCGTGGTAAGGGTGAGGAGAAAGATCAGGCTGATGAAGTACACCAGAAAGACGATATCCAGGGAGAGGAGCGACGACCCAGTGAGCAGGAATACGGAAATGACATATATCTGCATATAATCCCTGAACCTCTTCTCTTCAAGGAACTTGATGGCAAGGAGGAGGAGCAGGGAATTGAGGGCCGGGGTGACAATATCACGGGAATCCA
>JADLDZ010000377.1 GCA_020846375.1 Nitrospirales bacterium
AAGAACTCCAGTGCGCGCTCATAGAACTTGCTGGTGGACGCTTTCTCCCTGATGGCGTGGAGCTCCTCCGCCGCACGGGTATGTGCCGGAAGGCCGATCAAGAGGAAAAGCAACAATGTTGTCGATAACAACTGTCTCACTCGCCGTCACCTCATGGAGCAAATTTCAGATGGAATAATGAAAGAAAGGGAGTGCTTCGCTGCGTATATCGGGATCCGATGAAGAATTATACCATTTCGGGTAGTTTTTTTCGAGGTACCCTGCTGTACGCTCCTGTGCCCCTCTATTCTGAAATTGCAGCAGAACGCATCCACGGAGCAAGACGCGCCGGGAGGTTCACCCACCCATTGCTCAAGCGACATTTATTTTGATATAGTTTAACTATGAGCAAGCGCATATCTCTTTTCATTCTTCTTTCTCTTCTCGTTCCTCTGTATGCCATAGCAGCATCCCCTACGTCCTCCATCAGGGAATACACCCTGAAAAACGGGATGAAAGCGCTCCTGGTGGAAGACCATAAGACCCCCCTTGTAACCCTGCAGGTATGGTACAAGGTCGGCTCGGTGGATGAGCCGATCGGCAAGACCGGCATGAGCCACCTCCTGGAGCATATGATGTTCAAAGGGACCCCCAGGTACGGATCCAAGGAGTTTTCCTCCATCATTCAACGGAACGGCGGCACGGACAACGCCTATACCACCAGGGAGTACACCGTCTATTTCCAATCCATTGCGTCGGACAGGGCGGGAATCCCTATCTCCCTGGAGTCCGACAGGATGTCCAACCTCCTGCTGGACCCCAGGGAGATAGTGTCTGAGAGAAGCGTGGTAATGGAAGAGAGGCGCATGCGGTACGAAGATGATCCGCAGAACCTGCTGCACGAGGAAGTGACGGCAATGGCTTTCAATGCGCATCCTTACCGCTGGCCCGTCATCGGCTGGATGTCCGATATAGCCTCCATCGAAAGAGAGCAGCTTTATCCCTATTATAAAAAGTACTATTCGCCCGATAATGCTTTTATCGTAATCGCGGGGGATATCACTCCGGACACCGTTCTCCCCCAGCTCGAAAAAAGCTTCGGAACCATTCCCCGTGCGGAAGCCCCCCGCCCTGAAGCGTCCACAAAGGAGCAGAAACAGCAGGGGGAAAAAAGGGTGATCATGAAAAAAGAGGCCGTGGAGCTGCCGTACATCCTGATCGCATACCATGTCCCCCCCTTCCCCCACAAGGACAATTATGCCCTCGATGTATTGTCCTCCATCCTTTCCGGAGGGAAAAGCTCCCGTCTTTACAGAGACCTTGTCTATGAAAAAAGAATGGCCATCAGTGCCTTTACCGATTACAGCAGCTTCTATCGTGATCCCTTCCTCTTCGTCCTTGGCGCCACCGCCGCTCCCGGAAAGGAGATCGAAACAGTGGAAAAAGAGCTGTATGCGGAGATCAGGGGAATAGCGGGCGAGCCGCCCTCCGACCGGGAAGTTCAGAAGGCAAAGAACAACATAGAGGCATCTTTCATCTTTGCGCAGGATTCGAATTACATGAAAGCCCAGTATGCAGGCATGTTCGAGATGATGGGGGGATGGCGCCTCATGGATGCGTACCTTGAAGGAATCAAGAAGGTTACCCCCGCTGAGGTACAGGCGGTGGCCAAGAGGTATTTCAGCGACGACAATAAAACTGTGGGAATACTCCTCCCCCTTGAAAAACAATAATTCCAGAGCAAAGAAACAAAAAAAGAGACGGTGCGTCGGGAGAAAAGAAAACGAATGGCGAACAGAGGAATAGAAAGGAAAAAGAGTAGTGCAGGCATTGCAAAGCTCGCCGGATTTTTGGTGCTCATGGTCTGCGGGATGCTGCCTGCCGGAGCGTCCGCCCTCGACATAAAGAAGCACGAGGCTCAAAACGGCACTGTCGTGCTCCAGGTGGAAAGGCACAATCTCCCTGTGGTCATGGTGACTCTTCTCCTCACGGCCTCCCCTTTGGATGAGCCCCCCGGCAAAGCGGGCGTCGCCTATCTTACCTCGCAGCTCCTCACCGAAGGCACTGCACGCCGGAGTGCAGCGGATATCAGCGAGGAAATCGACTTTCTCGGTGCCTCTCTCGATACATCCACCACTTCCGATTTCACCACCCTTTCCCTCTCCGTCCTGAAAAAGGATGTTGAAAAGGGGTTTGACCTTTTTGCCGATATCCTGCTGAACCCTGCATTCAAAGAGGAAGAGCTTGTCCGGAAAAAAGAGCTGATAAAAGGTGCCCTGCGCCAGAAGGAGGAAGACCCCTCTTTTGTGGCGGAAAGAGCCTTTATAAAAGAGGTGTTCGGCTCCCATCCCTACGGAAGGCTCGTCGAAGGGAGTATTGAAAGCGTCGAGGGGATCACCAGGGGCGATGTGGCAGCCTTCTACCGGCGTCATTATCTGCCCGGGAATGCCATCCTCTCCGTCGTGGGAGATCTCACCCCGCAGGAGCTGGATCTTCTCATGGGGAAGTATCTTGCCGGATGGCAGGGAAAATACCCGGCAGGAGGTGCCGCTGCCGTATCTTCTGAAGCCCGGTATCCCCGCTATCACGGGATGAAGACAGTCATTATCGACAAGGATGTCACCCAGGCGAATATCGTGTTCGGCAATGTGGCCATTTCACGTGAAAATCCCGACTACTATGCCGCGTCCGTCATGAATTATATCCTCGGAGGGGGAGGATTCGCCTCCCGCCTGATGCGTGTGGTGCGCGATGAGAGGGGGCTGACCTATGGGATCAGCAGCGCTTTTATCGCAAATAAGGAGCCGGGCCAGTTCGAGGTGGGAGTGCAGACGAAAAATGAATCCGCAGGGGCGGTGATCGAAGAGATCCTCAAGCAGATAGGGAGAATCCAGACGGAACCGGTGACGGATCAGGAACTGGCCGATGCAAAGGCATATCTTACGGGAAGCTTCCCGCGCAGGATCGAGACCAGCAGAAAGATCGCGGACTTCCTCACTGCGGTGCAGTTCTATCATCTCGGAGATGACTATATAGAGAAATATCCCGGTTACATCAACGGGGTGACCAAGGAGGACGTACTGCGGGTCGCAAAAAAATATCTTACTCCGGAAAACTCGGTGCTAGTCATCGTGGGCAACAAAGCCCTTTTACACCTGCCTCAGTTTCAGCTTCCTCAGGATGTACAGCAGCTCCGCAGCAGAGAGCTGCCCCGGAGCTGAGGGCATGCCGATATACCCGTAGGTGATGAGAGACCCGAAGAGAGGGCTGAATATCCGTGAGGGGAGCCCGACATCTCCCATGGACATGGTAATCAACCCCTTTCCCCTGTTGCGCAGCGTATAGAGCATCAGCCGTGTCACTTCCTCCCTGTCCTTCGGCATGGCGGCGATTTTCACGATATCGGCCCCCAGTTCCTTGCCCCGGATGACAATTTCGTCCAGGAGGGAATCCTCAGGAGTGGCGGTGAAATCGTGGTAGGAGCCGATGAGGAGTTTCCGGGAAGCGACGCACCATTCCTTGACCTCTTTCAGCAAACCGGCATTGCGCACCTCTACATCGACCGCATCGGAAAGGGGAACCACTGCCCTGTAGAGAGACGCCCGGTCGGGTATCTCCTTCCGCCCCCCTTCCGCCACATCACGAATCGTGGCGATCAGCGGCTTGTTTACCCTGCCCCTGACCTTCCTGAAGACTTCCTCCACATGATCCGGATCAATGATGTCAAACATGTCCACCCGCAGCTCCAGGATATCCGCTGCGTGCAGCAGATCCTGATGAGCGGTCATGACATC
>JADLDZ010000378.1 GCA_020846375.1 Nitrospirales bacterium
CGTGAAAAGGGCGAAAAACCCGTCAGACTAACTCCCCCTCACCCCCTCTTAGCCTAACTATGCATTACCCACATCGTACGTTCATTTGTACAATGGGTAAGTGCGTGAAGTATCCGAAAGCTTCTGAGAGGATAGCATTTCAGTTTCACTATCGCACTGTATACCCCGTTCCTGTCATGCCGGCTCGTCCGGCATCCTTCCGGAGGGATTCCCGACAAGCGGGAATGACGGCAACAGGCTTCATCATTGTCTACATTGTTTTCAAAGAGGTATCTATTCCTTCCCGTTCCTCATTCGTTCTTACGATGGGGTAATGCATAGTTGGGGTAAGGGGAGGCGGGGAGGGGCTACTACTCGACGAGCGAGCCGGACATCATCTTTTCCTGCAGGTCAGGATGAGCAGGTCATTGTAAACCGGGATGCCCTTCAGCGAAAAAAGGTGGGAGCGCTCCACCAGAGCAGTCGCAACGGTAAAGTGCTTTTCGACAACCCTGCGGTAATCTTCCGCCTTCCGCACGTAGGCGCCCCTCTCCAGCTTCCGGAAGAGTCCGCGAAGGAGGGATGGATCGTTTTCGGCAAAGAGGATATCGATGAGAAGGAACGTGCCGTCGTCATTCAGGAGGCTGCCGATGCCCGACAGCACCTTGTGGATCAGGGAAGTGCTGATATGGTGGAAGCAGCAGTTCGCCATGATCAGGTCAAAGGGGGCGTGCTTCTTCAGCAGGTCCATCGATGCGGTAAAGAGGCAGGTATCGTTGCGGTACAGGCCGTTCGCATACTCCGTGAGCCTCTCGTCGATATCGTACCCGTAGTAGCGCAGTCCCTCTCCGGTGAATACCTTTGCAAAAAGGCCGGTCCCGCAGCCGAAATCGACGCACCTGCTCCCCGGCTTCAGGGGCAAGCCCTGCAGGATACTCCTCAGGTTTCTCTTCTGTTCCGCCTTATTGCCTGTGAGGACCCGCTGCACCACGTCATTGAACAATGCATTGAGCATTCGAAAGATTCCTCCTCGAAAAATGCGCCGCTCTCAGAGCTCCCGGGGAGCACTGCTCTCCGCAGGCCGGCGCAGCACGGTGTCCACGGGCAAATAGTAGAGAAGCGCCCCAGGGAGGGAAAACACGATGCAGACGACGCGCCAGTAGAAAAACACCTCGCCCCCCGCACTGGACCCCACCGCCGCCCACCCGAAGGAAGCCACCAACTCTGTCCAGCCTATGTTGCCCGGGGTTACCGGGATGACTCCCATGAGCATCACCACCGACGAGACGGCCATGAGGGTAACCGCGTAGGAGAAATCGATGGCGGTGATCATGCTCACCAGGGAAAGCACCCCCAGCAGAGAGAGCACCTGGATGAGAATACTCAGCAGGAGGGTATACAAAAGCACCCTTCTTTTCCGGGTAATGACGGCAAAGCCTTCGAGCATATAATAGAAAACGCTGTTGCGCAGGACAGTGCGCGCCGCCTCTTTCAGCTTTTCCCGGAGGGTCCTGTTCTTTCCCCAGAGGAGCACCGCAACGAAAAGAGCCGACACTACGGCGGCGAGGACCAGGATAAAATGTATTTCCCGGTGGTACGTCACAACCGCCGCCTGGTTCTTCCGGATGAAGTACAGGACGGAAGCCACCGCCACCAGGAGAAGGGCGAAAAGTCCCAGCACCCTGTCCATGATCACCATGCCGGAGCTCCTCCCCTTTCCCTCCTCCTCGCTCCTGATGAGGAAAACCCCCTTGATGACATCCCCCCCCACGCTCCCGGGGAGCACCATATTGAAGAAATTGCCGATGAGCGTCAGCTTCAGGATCCGGGAAAAGGTGACCGGCAGCTCGATCATCCGCGCAATGGAGGTAAACCGCAGGGCTGCCAGAACCTGCGCGGAGTAGAACGCCAGTCCGGAAAAGAGGAGATACGGTACATTCTCCAGCCGGAAGAGCTTGATAAAGACCTCTTCGGTAATGCGCCCGCTCCTCACCATGTACCCGATAATGAAAACCGCAAGGGAGATCTTGAGAGAGAAAAGACAGTACTTTTTCAGTGAGCTCTTCTCCATCGTACCCCAACCTTTATGCCGTCTCTTCCCACTCGGCGGGATTGAGCCGGTAAATCTTCCCCTTTTTGACCGACCCCCTCCTGCCCAGGACCACCCAGGAGAACCAGAGCCGGAAGATATCTTTCACCGAGGCGCTGATCGCCTTGATGCGCGTCCCTTTGGCGGCACCCTGGCTCCTCGGGATGAAGCTGATGGGCACCTCCTTGATCGACAGGCCGCTCCAGTATGATTTGATCAGACCCTCGGGATTCGCAAAGGAGCTCCTCGCCTCATACTGCACCGATTGTATCCATTTCGTGGGGTAGAAGGTCACGTTCTGAAAGTCGGAGAGGGGCACCTTGAAGAGCAGCCGGATGAGCAGGTAGTTGATGATGGAAACGAGTGCCTTCTGTACGGTGTCGGACCTCCGGGTCAGGTGCTTCATGCCGAGCAGCCGCACCAAGGCCACGAAAGGCTTCAGGAACCGGATCTTCACTTCGACGGGCCGCCTCCGCACCCCCTGCACGATATCATAGGACTTCAGGCATTCGAGATAGCGCCTCAGGTGCGCTATGTCGTAGCTCCAGTCGATGGTCTGCCAGAAAAGGAACTCCTTCGAGGCCCTCTGGATGGCCCTCCGGCTCGAGATGCCCACATTGAGGTTCTGTTCGTTCCGGAAGATCTTCAGGCGCCGGTTCTTCTCCTGGAACGTCCGGGCGATCTCGTTCGTCCTGTCGGTGCTGCAGTCGTCGATGAGCACTATCTCGTAGTCTTCGACAGCGGAATCCATCATTTCCGTGGCCCGCTCAAGGTACTCGCCGATGGAGTCCTCTTCGTTGTATGCCCAGCAGAGCAAAGAGACACTCCGATCAAACTTTGGTAAGACAGAGGTGAAGCAGGGTGAAACAGTAGATACACCAGAGTGAGACAGGGAAAGACAGGGAGCGACAGAAGAAAAGCAGGATGAAACAGCAACACTATTCATCGGGAACCCTTTAACGCACTAATAACCTTGTTAATGTCTCTAACGAAATGAGTGAATACAGAGCCTGTCATTCCGGCCCTTGTCCCGGCCCAGTCCGGTCCCGGCAGAGTCCGGGAGCAGTCCGGAATCCTTCCGACAAGGTCTTCATACAAGTCCCTCATCGAGGGATTCTCTTTTCTGATAAGCTCAATCTTGCTCTGCCTGCTCATA
>JADLDZ010000379.1 GCA_020846375.1 Nitrospirales bacterium
CCACCTGGGGATTCCGGCGGCGGAAGGGATCGATGATCAATCCGAGAAGACGGGGATTGATGAGGGGCGACGTGCCGACCCGGATGAGACGCCTTTCCGGGTGCAGGAACTCCCGGGTCTTCCTGAGAAGGGCATCATGGGAGTGCAGCACTTCGAGTATTTCGGGAAGGAGGTGCCGGCCGAAGTCGGTCAGTGCCACTTTACGGGTTGTCCGCACGAACAGGCGCTCGCCGAGCTCCTCTTCCAGCTGCGCGACCGCGTTCGAAAGCGTAGGCTGGGTAACGCAGCAGTGATCGGCGGCCCTGCTGAAAGAACCGGTCTCGGCTACTGCGGCGGTAAAGCGGAGCTGACTCAGATTCATTCTTTATTTATAGCACAAAACTATAAATGAGATGTTAAAAAACAATTTCTCTATCAAAAAGGGGCTTTGGTATCCTAAAATAAGCTGGTCGTTGTGCCGGCAACACTGTACCGCAAAGGAGAAAGATAAAGATGGTGAACCTTCAGATTACCATGAAAATCGCCGCCGGGGACCGTACCGCAGCCGCGGCCGTTTACAACAAGTACAAGCAGCGCTTTCTGCAGGAAGTTCCGGGCGCTGCATCGAAGGACCTGCTCGTGCGCGAGGAGGACGTCCAGGTGGCGCATGGTTTTGACACCGTGGAGCAGGCAAAAGGCTATCTCGGTTCAGACTTGTTCACAAAAGAAGTAGTGGGCGCGTTGAAGCCTCTTCTGCAGGACGCCCCGGATATCCGTATCTACGGAACCGTCTGAGCTCCGTATGCAAGTCCTGAAACAGACAAGGGAGTAAGGAGAAGAAATGTCACGCTTTTCCCGGAGATCAGAAAAATTGGACCACCTTACCGATCTCATCGGAAGTATGGAGAGCGTTGTTGTCGCGTTTTCAGGAGGAGTCGACAGCACTTTTCTTCTCAAGGCCGCCCTGCTGTCCGGTGTAAAGTGCCTCGCCGTAACCGCCGTCTCTCCCACCATGCCTCAGCATGATCATATCAATGCCATGGAAATGATAAAAATGTTGGGAGCCGGCCACCTCCTTATCGAGAGATCTGAGCTCGAAAGCCCGGATTTCGCAAAAAATCCACGTGACCGATGCTTTTATTGTAAAGATCAACTGTTTGAAAGGCTGAAGGAGATTGCCCTGTCCAAGGGATACCGCTTTGTCCTGGATGGCAGCAATCTCGATGACCTGGGCGATTGGAGGCCGGGGAGGAAAGCTGCTCTCAAGCATGGTGTGCGGAGCCCGCTCATCGAGGCCGGGCTCGGAAAGGAGGACGTGCGGCGGCTTTCAGAGGAGCTGAAGCTTCCTACATGGAATAAGCCTTCTTCTCCCTGTCTTTCATCGAGATTTCCCTACGGGACTGCGATAACTCTTGAAGGGCTGCGCCAGGTTGACGCCGCAGAGAGCTTTTTGAGGTCCTTAGGGTTTGCCGAACTGCGGGTTCGCTACCACAAGGAGAGCGCCCGTATAGAACTCGGGGAAGCGGAGATCCCCCGGATGCTCGATGCCACGATAAGAGCCGAAGTGAATACGTACATGAAATCACTCGGGTTCAAATACATCTCCCTCGACCTGGAGGGTTTCAGAAGCGGCAGGCTGAACAACTGAGGCGAATACTGGGGCGTCCGGCATGCTGCTGAAAGGAGATGTTTTCCCTGTATGAGAAATGATTGCTTGAGAGATCTTATGAAACAGGTTGCGGCCGGTGAAGTGGATGTTGATAGTGCACTGCAAAGGCTGAAAACCCTTCCTTACGAGGATATCGATTTCGCTAAAATCGACCACCATCGATCCCTCAGACAGGGAATCCCTGAGATCATTTACGGAGCCGGTAAAACGAAAGAACAGATTATCCGGATCATCGATGTTCTGATCAAGGGCGGTAATGATGCAATTGTTACAAGAACGAGCAGAGAAGTCTATGAGTCGGTGAGGAAACGCTATAAGAAAGCCCTCTTCAATGAGCAGGCCAGGATGATAATTCTGGAAAGAGGGGAAAAGAAGAAAAGCGACAATAGCGGTTTTATTCTTGTGATCTCGGCGGGAACATCCGATATACCCGTTGCGGAGGAGGCTGCAGTCATGGCCGAAATCATGGGGAACAAGGTGGAGCGGCTCTACGATGTCGGCGTGGCAGGCATCCATAGATTGCTGGATAAGGTAAACCTTTTGATGTCGGCCACCGTGCTGGTAGTTGTTGCGGGGATGGAAGGCGCTCTCCCCAGTGTAGTGGGAGGCCTTGTAGATAAGCCGGTGATTGCCGTTCCCACAAGCGTGGGATATGGAGCAAACTTTAACGGGCTGTCAGCTCTGCTGGGGATGTTGAACTCATGCTCTCCCGGTGTAGCAGTGGTGAACATCGATAACGGTTTCGGCGCCGGGTGTATTGCCGGGCTGATTAACAGAGTTCGGCAATAACACCACAGACGATAACCAGGGCTAAACGACAGAGCGAGGGAAGTCGAATACCCAACCGTAGAGAGAGGCGTTGAGGGCATGAGACCGGGAGAAGCGCTAGCGAAAGTATTGAAAGGGAAGCATACGGACAGGAAGCCCGTCGCACCGAATACTGAAATCATACAAACAGGAGGATATCATGGACAAGGTTATAGCTGCAGCGATAACTGCTGCCACGGCCAATACCAATTGGCTTACCAGTGACCGTATCGAAGCCCTTGCCGGCGGGCACGGCATGTTGAACATTCCGGTCATCTCTATTGCCAACGTGGTCGCCGAAGAACTCCTGCGTGGAGCGGACATCTCGGTGAAGTTCGCCAACGTTCGACACCTTCCGGTTGAGGACGTTCTGTCAAAAGCAATTGCGGCTGCCAGGGGCGCAGGCGCGGACGGCGCCAATGCCGCACTGCTCAGTGCAACCATGCTCTATATTGCGGGAGCAAAAGCGCAAGTGGGCATACCTGCAGGCAACCGCAAGTTGGGCGCGATGGCGCGTATCCTCGCGGGAGTGGACCGGTGCGGTGTAGTTGCGATTCCCACGGCAAAGATGAACAACAAGATCTCTGGATTCCCTGCGGTACAGGCGATCTATCAGGCGATGGCGGAGGGAAAACTCAGTCCGGTAAGCGGCCGACAGTTGCCACAAAACGTCGGAGGCGGTCCGCTGTATGGCCACAGTGCATTGGGCGAGG
>JADLDZ010000380.1 GCA_020846375.1 Nitrospirales bacterium
ACTATATCACAAAACCTTTCGATTTTTCCGAGCTCCTTGCGCGTCTCAGATCCGCCATACGGAGGAGCAAGGCCAAGCCCTCGCCCGTCATCACCATCGATGAGCTTGCCATCGATAGCAATGCGCGGACAGTAAGGCGCGCGGGCAGGCCCATACAGCTCTCCTCGACGGAATACAATCTGCTCGAGTATCTTGCAATGAACCACGGGAGAGTGGTGAGCAGGGCGGAGCTTATCGATCACCTCTACGATTCGGAGTTCGAGCGGGACAGCAATATCATTGATGTATATATGAACTATCTGAGAAACAAGGTGGACAAGGGCTTTCAGCGACAACTCCTCCATACTGTGCGAGGTGCCGGGTACATGCTGAAAGACGGGTAGATGAAAGGACTGTTTCTTTCGATACAGGGAAGGCTCTTCCTGTGGCTTGCCGCATTCACCTCGCTCCTGATGGTCGGTATCGGCGTATTTCTCTATTATGAGGTGCGTTCCCTCGTCTGCGATTCCCTCGACCGGACGCTCCACTCGAAAATGCAGATCGTAAGGGGGCTGCTGCACATAGAGAACGGCGCCATCGAGCTTGAGCTCTCCGAGGTGATCTCGGGGGAATACTCCACCCCCCGTTCGGGGCACTACTACAAGGTCATGATGGACGGCAGGGCGCTTGCCGCATCTCCCTCTCTTGCGGATGAGGATTTCACCTTTGCCAGGAGAGTTGTCCTATTTCATGGAACGCCCGGGGAAGGCACCTATGACTCGACCGGGCCCGATAAAGAGCCGGTAAGAGTTCTCCGGAATGATTTCTCATTTCTCGGCAGGGACGCCAGCGTCTATGTGGCGGAGAGCCTCGTGGACAGCCTGAACATGATAGGGATGTTCAGACGGGTACTCTTCATCGTCGTTCCGGCGAGCATCGTCGTTGTCTGCCTTGTAGGCCTGTGCATCGTGCGCCGTTCGATACGGCCGTTGAAAGCGTTTTCTACAAGAATAGAAGCGATAACCCACAAGACGATGGGCGAACGCATCAACACGGCGAATGAGGTAAAGGAGCTTGTCGGCCTTGCGGGCTCTTTCAATGCCATGCTCGACAGGCTCCAGAGGGCGTTCGAATCGCAGAGGCGACTCGTATCGGACGCCTCGCATGAACTCAAGACGCCGGTGACCGTCATAAAATCCCAATGCGACGTGGTGCTCCGGAAGGAGAGGACAGGTGAGGAGTACAGGGAGGCGCTGGCGACTGTTCAGGCGGTTGCGGGGAATATGATACGCCTTGTCAGGAGCCTGCTCTCCCTTGCACGGCTCGATTCGGGAATGCTCGCTCCTGTCGATTTCAGGCCCGTGGTACTGAAAGAGTGCATGCGGGACGCAGTGGCGCTGGTAATGCCCCTTGCCGACAAGAAGAGGATCGCTCTGCGGATGGATATTCATGAGAGCCTTCTGGTCTCCGGCGATCGGGAGCGGCTTATCGAGGCGTTTTTGAATATCGTCGACAATGCGGTGAAGTACAACAGGGAAGGAGGACGGGTGGAGATTACCGCTCTGCGCGAGGGCGCCATGATACAGATGAAGGTAGTGGATACGGGCATCGGGATAAAAGAGGAGAACAGGGCGAAAATATTCGAGCGTTTTTACCGTGAGAACACTGCTGGGGATGCAGAGGGAACAGGGCTCGGATTAAGTATCGCAAAAACGATCTTGGAGGCGCATGGGGGAGAAATACGGGTTGCAAGCGAGCAGGGGAAAGGAAGCGCTTTTTCCATGATCCTGCCGGACAATGGATCCCCATAGGAGCGCCGGCCGAAGCATCCCCGGTCGGATGATTCGTGGAATGCAGTGCCTAGCAGTCCGATCGAGCGCAGCGTTGAGACTGTTCCTGCCGGAGAGGGGCGTTCCAGTTGCCTCATGAAGGAATCCATTTGAAAGAGGTATTCGTTTCCTCATCAAAAATCTATTTGAAACTATTCAGGGTGTTATGTGAAGGGAGAGGGGCGGCCCGGCGCCCCGGTCAGGGGTACGGCCGGGCCGTAACGGTATTTCTATTATACTACGCCCCTGCTATTCATGAATGAGGAGTACCTCTTGTCGATGCGCAGGATATGGTTGATCAGCCAGTCCTTGAGGAAGTTCATCACGTCGGTGTTGATGGACGCCCGCCCGCTCTCGAAGTCCTTCTTGAGCTCCACGACTCTCCTGACTAATGCCGCGTGCGCCTCTTTATGGACTGCCTCCTCGGGATACCCGTATTTCTGGAACAGGTCCTCTTCCACCGTGAAATGCCTCACCGCATAGTCGGCCAGTTCGTTGAGGATCGTCCCGAGGACTTCTTTCGACTTTCTCTGGCGCAGGGCGTCGTGCATTTCATTGACAAGGCGTATGATCTCCTGATGCTGCTCGTCGACAATTCCGACATTTACGCTGTAGTTGCCGCTCCACTGGATGAAGCCTCCGTTGCTGCGGCTCTCCTGCTGCGCTCCGCTTTCGAGGGTAAACCCGGCGCACGAGACGCGCAGGGATTCCGCGACGCTCGAGAGAAGGCTGACCTGGTTCATTACCCCTTCCGCCATCTTTTCCATGTCGGTGGAAATGGAGGAGGTCCGCTCGATGTTCCGGGTCACCTCTTCCGATGCGGATGCCTGCTCCTCTACCGCGGTGGCGATCTGGGTGATCTGGTCCTTTACCTGCTGCACCGATTCGACAATACGGTTGAGGGCATCCTCCACCTGCCTGATGTAGTCCGTGGCGGTCTCCACCTTGCCCGATGCCTCCTCCATGGATTCCGCCGTCTTCTTCGACTCGTCCTGCACGGCGCGGATCTTCCCGGTGATTTCCGTCGTCGCCTTGAGGGTCCGCTCCGCCAGTTTCCGCACTTCGTCTGCCACCACAGCGAATCCACGGCCCTGTTCTCCCGCGCGCGCCGCTTCGATGGCGGCATTGAGGGCCAGGAGGCTCGTCTGGTCGGCTATGTCGTTGATCACGGTGATGATCTCCCCGATCTCCGACACTCTGCCGTTCAGGCTCCCTATCATCCCCGAAAGCTCTACGGTAGAGGTGCGCACCATGTTGATCGTCTCGACCGCCCCCACCACGACCTCCTTTCCGTTCTCGGCCGTATGCATTGCCTCCACCGATATGTCTGAAGCCTGGGTGGCGTTCCGTGCAATATCGGTGATCGTCTGGCTCATCTCCTCCGAGGCGGCGGCGATCTGCGCCGCCTGGATCGACTGGTTCCGTGCTCCCTCCGAAGTTTTCCGGGAGCTTTCCGTCAGCATGCCCATGGAGGACAGTACATCGGCTGCGGAGGCGAGGATTCCCCGGAGAGTGCTCTTAAAGGCGGAGACCATATGGTTCATGTTTTCTGCGAGAATCCCCGCCTCGTCCCTGCCTTCGTGCCTGATCGTAACAGTAAGGTTTCCGCCCGCCATTTGCTCGACCTTGCCGGTCAGCTCGCCGAGGGGTGCGGAGATCACCTTCCCGAGATACCACCCGACGGAGAAGAGAAGGACGACGAGGACCACGATGGCGATCCCGAGGATCTTCGTCCTGTTCCAGAAGATGGTGTCGATGTCGTCCATGTATACCCCGCTCCCGATGATCCACTTCCAGGGAGTGAATTTCTTGACAAAGGACAACTTGGGATACTGCTCCGCGGTCACCCCGCCGCCGGGGAGGGGTTTTTGCCAGAGGTAGGTGACATATCCCTCACCCTTTTCTCCTGCGGCAGCTTCCACAAAGGATTGGAAGAGGTTCTTCTTCCCGTCGGTCTTGACGATCGGCCCCTCCGTTCCTTGCTGGAGGCTGGTGGCGCAGTTGAATTTCTGGTCATCGAGCACTTTCCCGTCCAGCGCCGGGATGGTGGGATGCATGACCATGGTGGGATAGGGCAAGGTATCGTCATTGACCCAGAAATATTCTTTTCCGGAGTAGCGGAGGGAGGCAAGGGCAGCCCTGGCCGCAGCCTTCGCCTCGGCCTCAGGGAGCCTTCCCTCCTGCGACAGCGCATGGAAATGCTCGATCACCCCGTAGGCCGCTTCCACCACCTGCCGGGTCATCGCCTTCTTGTCATCGCGGAGCGTCTGCCTCAGAGAAACGAGAAGCGCTACGGCAAGGATGATGATACATGCCACGGCAAGCGCAGTGCTCACGAAGAGTTTGTACTTCATCCGGAGATTAAAAAGAAGACGCATGCTTTCCTCCCGAATCTGTTTCAATAGGATAATGGTTAGTCATTATAAGGCATCTGCTATAATGAATCAACACACCATTCCTGTGCAGATAAATAAATCACTACCGGGGGGTGAAATGATCATCGATACGCTTTCCGTCGGACTGCCCCGGAAGGAAGTGCTCAGCGGCAGGGAGCTTGTTACCGGTATCCGTAAAACACCTGTCTCAGGACCGCTGCGCCTGGGGAAAACGGGCTTTGAGGGGGACGGGGTGGGCGATACGAGATACCATGGGGGGCCGAACAAGGCTGTCTGCGTTTACAGCAGGAACCATTATCCCTACTGGGAAGAGGTGCTGGGGATCAGCATGCCCGCCTCCGCCTTCGGGGAGAACCTCACCGTCGCCGGCCTGCATGAGGAGGAGGTCTGCATCGGGGATATCTTCGGGGTCGGGACCGCAGTGGTGCAGGTAAGCCAGCC
>JADLDZ010000381.1 GCA_020846375.1 Nitrospirales bacterium
CCGTGAACCGTGAGCCTAGAATTTGGCCCCCGGCGGCATGAAGCGGTGCGCCTGCACGATCCGAGCAGGACGCCAAAGCCGGAATGGGGCAATTCCGCCACTTGACAGTCATCCGAAAACGGTATATGTTTTAGATAACGAAAGGCAATAGAGCGGACGCCCGGGCAAACATGGCAGAATGCACACTCTCATCCCGGGAATTCCGGTTTTCCGGGGCCCCCGTTCTCGACGGGCTCTTGTCCGTCTCGGAGGTTTTTGCCTGCCAGGACATCCTGTCTGAAGCACGGCAAAAGAAAAAAGCTTTACTGCCATGTTTGCCTGCCTTTTCTCCAGCAATGCGGAAGAACATCCCGCAGGAGGAGCGGCGGGAAATATACTCATCCGACGTGCGCTGCCGGTACTCCCGTTACGGTACTTCCCCTGCATAGCAACCCCTCCCCCCCTGGCACTCTTGTCGGTGATGCAACACCGGTACTGACGCGGAAAGCGAGACTCACTGCGCCATTCCGAAGGCGTGGAACGGATCCGTTCGTCTCTTTCCTGCGCGATACAGCCTGCGGCGCGGGAGGGGTGGCCGGGTGATTCCGTCTCCGGCAGAGAGATGATTAGATGAGATGAGGAAAGGGAATCGGCATCTTCCTCTTGAGGGGAGCTTTCCCTCCTTTGTGATTACGCTGCGAACGGACAAAACCGAAGGGAGGTTGACCATGGCAAAAGACCCGGTATGTGGTATGGAAGTAAAGGAGGAGGATGCCCGTTATACGAATTCGTACCAAGGGAAGGAGTACCGTTTTTGCTCCGAGGAATGCAGGGAGGAGTTTGCCGGGAACCCCGGCAACTTTGCCGCGGCGTCCGGGATCAGCGGCTACGGCTCTGCAATGCGGGAGTCGGCGGGGCAGGCGCGCTGGAGGGTGCAGGAGAAGAAAGAGCAGATGAAGGGCAAAGTACGGAAGCAGGCGCGGAGCATGGTGACGGAAAGGAAGGGCACGGCGGCCGAAGGCTTGGGGAGCGTTGCGGAAGCGCTCCGCACGGTGTCCCGGCAGCTCCAGGGAAAGAACCAGGCAGCGGTTGCCCGGTATGCGGATTCCGCCGCAGAGAGGGCGGACCTCGCCTCCCGTTATCTGCGCGAGAGCGACGCGGACCGGCTTATCCGTGATGCGGAGGGCCTTGTGCGGCGGCAGCCGGGTCTCTTCCTGGGAGGGGCACTGGCAGCAGGCTTTATCCTGGCCCGCTTCCTCAAGAGCTCTTCGGCGATGGAGGAAGCGGGAAGGGAAAGAGCCCTGCCCGCGGAAGCCGAGGGTGAAGCCGCAGGATAAAGTGCAGGGATGGAACTGTGCAAGGGGGTACTTATGAGCTATGTAAAAGAGGAGCGTTCTCTTGGCGAGCTTTTCTCGGAGCTCACCCAGGAGGTGCAGAGACTGTTTCGCCAGGAGGTGGACCTCGCCAAACTGGAGCTGAGCCAAAAGGTCTCCAGGATGGTGAGGGATGTGATCTTTCTCGTTGCCGGCGTTGCTGTCGGATATGCCGGATTTCTTGCGCTTGCAGCGGCCGCGATCATCATCCTCGGCACTTTCATGCCGTGGTGGTTGTCTGCTCTCATCGTTACGGCGCTGCTCGCCGGCGGGTCGTATGCCCTCGTCAGGAAGGGGCTGGATGATATGAAGAGGGGAGATCTTGCACCCCGGCAAACCATCGAGACATTGAAGGAGGACAGGGAATGGGTGAAAGAGAGGATGTGAGAAGGGGCGGCAGAGAGGCGGCTTTCTCCTCATCAGCGGCAGGAATGCGTGCTGCGGGCGGTTCCGGGAAGAGGACGGAAGATATCCGGGCGGGTATAGAGCAGACGAGGGCGGACATGGCGGAGACGGTGGAGGCGATTCAGGAAAAGCTTTCTCCTGAGCACATCAAGGAGCAGGTGCGGAGCAAATTCCGGCAGACGACAATCGGGAGGGCGAGAGATATGGCATACAAAGCGGGACACGGGACGAGAGAGATCGGCTCCACCATCGTCGATACCATCAGGCAAAACCCCGTGCCTGCCGCCCTGGTGGGAATCGGCCTCAGCTGGCTTCTCATCAGGAGACCGGGGGGGGACGGCGGCAATGGCCATGATCGCGCTGTCGGCGGGTACCCTTCCGATGGGGAGACCGCCGGGTATGAAACCACGGAAGAGGAATACCGATCGAGGAAGGGGGTGGAGGAGTCCTCTGCCGGGGTACGGGAAAGGACACGGAGGATGAAGGAGCAGGCACGCAGACAGATGCAGAGGGTCGGCTCCCGGGCGCAGGAGCGTGCGCAGCAGACAAAGGGGCAGTTCAACAGCTTGCTGGAGAGCAATCCCCTGGCACTCGGCCTCGCCGCACTCGCTATCGGTGCCGCTATCGGGCTCAGTATTCCCGAAACGCGGAAGGAGAGAGAATTGATGGGCGGGGCGAGTTCGGACTTGCGGGGCAAGACCCGGGAGACTGCCCGGGATACCATGCAGAAGATGCAGCGGGTAGCGGAGGAAGCGGCCCGTACGGCGAAAGAGGAAGCGCAGAAGCAGGGCGTCAGCGGGTAGGGGGGAGAGAGATGCGCGGCGGTCGGAAGGGAAACGGGGAAAGAGGGGGGAGCGGACAGTACACGGACTGTGTTAAGCCGGGGGAAACGCTCCCAGGCGTTTAAGGTGCGGACACCAGCAGCGCCCGGAGCTCTTCAGGGGGGAGAGGCCTGCTGAAAAGGTATCCTTGTATCTCATCGCAGCCGCTCACACGGAGGTAGTCCATCTGTTCCTGCGTTTCCACTCCCTCAGCGACCACTTTCAGTTTCAGGCTGTGCGCGAGGGCGATGACCGCGTTGACAATGGCCCTGTCGTCCTGGTCCGTTGTCAGATCCCTGATGAACGACTTGTCTATCTTGAGTTTCCGAATGGGGAGCTTTTTCAGGTAGCTCAGCGATGAATACCCGGTCCCGAAATCGTCGATGGAGAGCCGTACCCCCATCCCGGTCAACTGCACCATGGTCGGAATGGTGAGATCGATATCCCCCATGGCGGTACTCTCGGTGATCTCGATATCGAGGTATTCGGGTTTCAGCCCGGTTTCCCGCAATACGCAGGCGACTATCTCTATGAGGTTCGGCTGCTGGAACTGGCGGGCGGAAAGATTCACCGTGATGCGGAGGGGGGGATAGCCGGTCTCCTGCCATGCCTTGTTCTGTTCGCAGGCGGTCCGCAGCACCCATTCGTCCATGGGGATGATGAAGCCCGTTTCCTCCGCAAGGGGAATGAACTGCATCGGGTCGAGGAGGCCCAGCTCGGGGTGCTGCCAGCGGACAAGTGCCTCCACGCAGACGATCCTGCGCGTCGCGATGTCCACCTGCGGCTGATAGTGCACCACCAGTTCTCCCCTGTCCAGGGTCCGGCGCAGGCTGTTTTCGAGAATGATGCGCTCCAGGGTCCTGATGTTTATGGCGGGGCTGTAGAAATGGTACGTATTCCCTCCCTGCTCTTTTGCCTGGTACAGGGCGATATCGGCGTTCTTGAGCAGTGTCTCTTCGTACTCTCCGTCGTGGGGATAGATGCTGATGCCGATGCTGGTCGTAACATGCAGGTCGTGGCCTTCCACCCTATAGGGAGCGGCAAACTGGGAAAGGATCTTCTGCGCCGCTTTTGCCGCATCTTCCGCATGCAGGAGGTGCGGAAGCAGGATGATGAACTCGTCGCCCCCGATGCGTGCAATGGTATCGTATTCCCTCATACAGCCGGTGAGCCGGAGAGAGGCGTCCTTCAGCAACTGGTCCCCGGCCGTATGTCCCATCGTATCGTTGATGGTCTTGAAGCGGTCGAGGTCGAGAAACATTACGGCAAGGAGGGAGGAGTTGCGGCGCGCCTGGTGGAGGGCTATCTTGAGGCGGTCCATAAGCAGTGTCTTGTTGGGCAGGTCGGTGAGGAGATCGTGGTATGCCTGGTACCTGATCCGCTCCTCCAGATCCTTGCGTTCGGTCACGTCCTCGATCATGGCCTGCTTGGAAACCGTGCCGTCGGAGTGGAAGAGGGGGGTGTTGACCACGTAGTACCACCGGCCGTCTTTGGGGTTGTGCACCTCCCAGCGGACGGTTTCCCCCTTGAAGACTTTGGCATTGACGCACCATGGGCAGAGGGTATCCCTGTCGTGGAGGGCGCGGTAACAGAGCTCCCCGACGGCATTCCGTCCGGTCCTCCTGATGAGCTTCTCGTTCATGAACTCGAGGCGGTATTCCTGTGAGCAGATGTAAATAAAACCCTCAAAGCTCTCCACAACGGCCCGATAGCTTACCTCGCTCTTCTGCAGCACCTCTTCCCTCTTTCTGCGCTTCTCCTCGACGCCGATCGCTGCCGCAATGAAATCGAGGAAAAGCTTCTCCTCTGTGCCGGGAAGAATGTCATACGGGAAGAAAACGCAGAGAGAGCCGACGGGAACTCCGTCGAGGAAAACGGGCTTGCCGATATAGGTTTCGGATGAACAGAGCCGTACATAGGGGTCGGACAGTGAGTAGGGAGTCCGGCCGAGATGGCGGAGGAGAACTATCTGATCGTCACCGCTCTTGAGCACATCATGACAGATGTGCCCTTCCGGCCGGTCTTCGGAAGGGAACCCCGGAGGGGTGTTCCACTTTCCCCAGGACAATAGCCTGTCCTGGTGCAGGCGGTTATAGAAGGCGGCTGCCCCCTCCAGAAGCTTGCCGCACAATACGGTAAGCCGGTTGATGTTCATGAGGGGATCTGCACCAAGGTCGAGTAGGCATGCGTTTATTTGTGCGAGTCTTTTTTCCATCACAAAGCGGGTTCCTTTTCTCGTGCATGCTGCCGCCGGATAAGGCGGTGAGCTTGAAGGCGCTTTTATTGTAACAGAGTTATTTGTGAATTTGCATCGTACCTCTTGCGGAGGAAAGGGGGGAGGGTGTGCGAGACACACCTTAGGGTTCTCGGGCGTTCACCAGTGCCTCCTGTACGACCTCTGACAGGGAGGGGAAAATGTGCATGCTTTCCGTGATGTGGGTGCTTGTCAGGCCTGCCGCCATGGCGGTCACCACCTCCTGGATGAGGAGGGGGGCCTCCGGCCCGATGAGGTGGAACCCGAGGATCCTCCCGGAGCCCTTCTCCACCACAGCCTTGGCAAATCCCGTCTCTTCCTCCATCGCATTGCCCTTCACGATATCGGAATAGGACGCTCTTCCCACGAGGACAGTATGGCTCTTGCGTGCCTGCTCTTCCGTCAGGCCCACCGACGCGATCTGTGGGTACGAATAGACGGCGTGAGGGACGAGGGAAAAATCCATTGCCCTCTTTCGGTCATTGGTGGCGTTATGCCAGGCGATCTCCGCTTCCTTGTCTCCCGAATGGGTGAACATCAGCCGGTCAATCGCGTCTCCCACCGCCCAGATATTCCGCTTCTCCGTTTCAAGATAGCCATTGACCTTGATATATCCCTTTTCGGTCAGGGAGATGCCGGTATTCTCCCCCTTCAGCGCCTCCGCGTTGGATTCCCTGCCCGTTGCAATCAGGACCCTTTCGGCAGTGAAGCTCTTTTCCTGTCCTGTCGCTTCCTCTTTTCCCGTTACGGTATGTCCGCCGCTCTTGTCCCCCTCTACCCCGGTTGCGGTGATGCCGGTATGCACCTCCATGCGCTTCTCCATCTCCTGTCTGAGCAGATCGGATATCTCGGGCTCTTCATGCGGTACGAGTTGCCCCCTGTTCTGCAGGATGATGACTTTCGTCCCCATCGAGGCGAAGAAGTGGCCGTATTCCGCCGCAATATACCCGCCGCCCACGATAATCAGGCTCTCTGGTTTCTCCGTGAGCTGCAAAAGCGTCTCACTCGTCAGGTACCCGGCGGTATCGAGACCTTTGAGGGGTGGGACCGCCTCCCGCGATCCGATGGCGAGGAAGATTTTCTTGCCCTGTATTCTTTCCCCTCCTGCTTCCAGCGTATATTCATCCACAAACTGAGCCTGATGGTGATAGTAATCGAGGTTTTCGGAGCCGGCGACCCCCTCTTCCGTTCCCTTGAGGTTCTCCGCAATATACCTCCTCATCCTCTCCATGACCGC
>JADLDZ010000382.1 GCA_020846375.1 Nitrospirales bacterium
GGGAGTACGGCCTCGACCGGGTAGAAAGACTGACCGGGGTCTCAAAGGAGAGAATCATCGAGGCTGCCCGCCTTTATTCACACGCGGGCAGCGCCATGGTCGTCTACGGACTTGGCGTGACCGAACACCGGACAGGCACGGAAAACTCGATGGCAATAGCAAACCTCGCGCTTGTCTGCGGCCAGATCGGAAGGCCCTCCACGGGCATTATGGCGCTCAGGGGACAGAACAACGTGCAGGGTGCCTCGGACCTCGGCCCTCTTCCGGACACGCTTCCGGGGTATCAGCCGGTAGCCAATGACAAGGCGCGCGAAAAATTCGAAAAGGCATGGAGCGTCAGGATACGGCCGAAGGGGGGGCTCAAATCGGTCGAGATGCTGGATGAATGCAGGAAGGGAAACTTCAAGGGACTGTTCATCCTCGGTGAGGACCCGGCGCAGACAGACCCGGACCTTCATCACGTAAGGAAAGCGCTGGAGTCCGTCGAATTCCTCGTTGTCCAGGATATCTTTCCCACCGAGACGACCCGTTTTGCGGACGTGATACTCCCCGGCGCGAGCTTTGCCGAAAAAGACGGCACGTTCACCAACGGGGAGCGCCGGGTGCAGCGAGTCAGAAAGGCGATAGAGCCGCTGGCGGGGATGGCCGAATGGCAGGTCATCAGCAGGCTGTCGACGTTGATGGGATACCCGATGCATTATGCCCATCCCTCGGAGATAATGGAGGAGATTGCAAGTCTCGTCCCGATCTATGGCGGAATAAGCTACGGTCGCCTCGAACAAGGCGGTATTCAGTGGCCTTGTCCGACAAAGGACCATCCCGGGACGGCGACCCTGTATACCGACCTGTTCTCACGGCCCGGCGGATTGGCGAAATTTGTGGCTCTCGACCACCAGGGTCCCGGAGAAGTGCCTGATGAGCACTATCCGTTCGTCTTGATAACAGGGAGAATTCGGGAACATTACAACAACGGCTCGATGACGAGGCGGGCCTCCGGCATTGCGGAGATAGTGCCTGAAGCGCTTATCGAGATAAGCCCGGCGGACGCGGCGGCATTGAAGGTGACGAGCGGAAACCGGGTAAGGGTCTCTTCAAGAAGGGGTGAGGTATCGGTGAGGGCCAAAGTTACCGGGCGGTCCCAGGCCGGTAACGTATTCATGGCCTTTCATCACGAAGATGTGCTCACGAACCTCCTCACCTCCGAACACAGGGACCCCATAATGGGAACCCCCGAGTACAAGGTTAGTGCGGTTAGGATCGAAAAGGAGTAGGAGACGGGCGGAGAAGGGCGGCACCTGAGTATCCGTTTTCACCCGGCAGCCGGGCTGCTGTTCATTGACTCCGGTTGTTTGACCCCCTTACAATAGTGCCTATGGAAGATCACCGGTTGAAGGCTTTCTGCCTTATTGTAGAGGGCAGGAGCTTTTCAAAAGCCGCCGATGCGGTATTCCTGACCCAGTCGGCCATGAGTCATCTCGTAAAGAGCCTTGAGGACGAGTTCGACGTGAAGCTCCTCCACCGCCGGGGCAGAGAGGTGCATCCCACTCCCGCAGGGCAGCTCCTGTATCGCCATGCCAGGCAGCTTCTCGACCAGTATAAGAAAATGGGGGAGGATATGGACGACCTCATCGGCCGGGTGCAGGGCCCCCTGTCCATAGGAGTGACCGCCACCGCTGCAGCCTATCTTCTCCCCCAGGTTTTCTATGATTTTTCGAAACAGTATGCAGGGGTAGTACTCCAGGTGAAGGTGGAGGGCTCCGAAAAGATTCTGTCCGACCTTCGCGAAGGACGTATTGAGGTTGGGGTTGTCGAGGGGAATGCAACCGACTTCCCCTTTTACAGCATCAGGATTGCGGAAGATGAGATTGTACCCATTGTTCCGGATGATCATCCTCTGGCCGTAAGAGAATCGGTATCGGCCGGCGATCTTGCATCCTGTTTCCTTATTCTCCCTGAGGCGGGGTCCGCGGCGCAGGAGTTCCTCTATGACTTCTTCCGAAAATCCGGAATACAACCGGAAGAGATAAAGGTGAAAATGACTGCGGGGAGCCCGGAGCTGATTATTCAGATGGTTCAGTCGGGGATCGGCATCTCTTTTCTATCGAAGTGGTCGGTCTTCAGGGCGGTGAAGGAAGGGACGATAAAGGTTCTGCAGATATCCGGCACGAAACTGGTCCGGGATTTCTGCATGCTGAGCCTTGAAGAAGCCCCCGTTACCGCCGCGGCCCGCGCCTTTGCGGCATTTGTCAGGGGATACCGGTTCTTCATGCCCTTCTAGGGTGTGTCTGCAAAACCGGGAAGGACAGGCAGGTGCCGGACTACGTTGCGCGGGGCGAGGCGGATGCGGAAGTGGTGTGCTCCACCGATGCAATGGCCAGATCGAAGGAAATAAAGATCGCTGCGACCGCTCTCGAAGGGAGCCATACCCGGTCATCGATCCCCTCGCCGTGGTTTCTGAAATGCCGTTATCCCACCGGGATGGCGGCATTTGTTTCCTGATGTCCTTGCCACTATCCACTATTCACTGTCTTTTCGAGAGCGACGGTTCCCCGCTGACTATCCCCAGGATCAGGCAGCAGGGAGGGGGGGAGATCTGTGCTATAATTTTTCTACAATCTTTTCCAGGAGGTGCGGGTATGCAGTTTTCGGAATACTTCAAATCAGGGGGCAGGGGAGTGCTTGCCACCGCCGGCGCGGACGGAAGACCCAATGTCGCGCTCTATGCCGCACCGCAGGTGATCGACGAGGAGACCGTGGTGTGGGGAATGGGTGACGGCCGCTCCTATGCCAATGTGCGGGAAAACCCCTGTGCCGCTTACCTTTATATGGCGCCGGGCGAAGGACTCTCCGGCATCCGGCTGGAACTCACTCTCATCAGGGTCGAGGATGCAGGCGAAATGCTCGCGGCACTGAGAAAGACGACTGCGGAGTGCGTGAGCTCCGAAGCCGCCTCTCTGATGAAGCACGCAGGGTATTTCAAAGTGATCGGGACAAGGCCCCTCAGTGCATGA
>JADLDZ010000383.1 GCA_020846375.1 Nitrospirales bacterium
AAAGGCTCTCCCTCCTGTGCAAAGAGATGGAAAAACGCGCCCTTCCGTGGAGCGCCCTGGGAAGGGTGGACAGCATGACCGAAAAGATCCTCACCATGATGAAGGACTCCGGATGCGTGCAACTGACGGTGGGGATCGAGAGCGCGTCGGCAGGCATCCTGAAGCAAATGCGGAAAAGGATCACTCCGAAGCAACAGGCGGACGCGATGCTCCTGGCCCATAAGGTCGGCTTGCCGGTAAAAGCCTGCTTTATCGTCGGTTTTCCCGGGGAAACGGACGCGACCATTGCGGAAACGGAGGAATTCATCAAGAGATATGTTGTTGCACAGGGTTTTTATGGGACGCTGAATACCTTCGTTCCCCTGCCCGGCAGCGATGTTTTCAACAATCCGTCCGCATACGGAATAGGCATCGATGCGGACAGATCCTTTGATTCCTATTTTATTGCGGGAGCAGCCGGTATAGGGGGATACTTCCACCGCACAAACGAAAACGACGTGAAGAAGTGGGTCGATCTCCTGCGGAATGCGCTGCGAGGACAGCTTACCTACTACCGGATGCAGTACCGCGCGCAGATTCCGGGCACATCCCGCATGATGCAGGGGGACAGACGATGAACAAAGCGCTTACCGACAAGACATACTGGGATGACATTTTCCTCAAAGGCAGAAGGGTCATCACGTACCCGGATGTGGAGCACAACCGCTTCCATATCAGGCTCGCCCGCCTGTTCGCCCGCCACATTGAAAAGGGCTCCCGTGTGCTGGAAGTCGGTTGCGGGGGCTCCCTGTGGCTTCCCTATATAATGAAAGAGCTGCATTGCAGTGTGAGCGGCATCGATTATTCCGAACAAGGCATCACCAAGGCGGAAAAACATCTCAGGATGCAGGGAGAGGCCTATACGCTGCACCGCATGGATTTCCTCACCCCCGATCCGGCGCTCTTCCGGTCTTTCGATGTCGTCTTCTCGATCGGAGTGATCGAGCACTTCGAGAATCCTTCCGGAATCGTGGAAATCTGCAAGAGGCTCCTTAAAAAGAACGGCCTCATGATAACCATCATCCCCAACACCGCGGGGATGCTTTTCGGGTTGCAGCGGATTGCCGACAGGGATATCTACGATAAACACAAGAGCATCGGACACGGGGACTTGCTCGAATATCACCGAGGGAACGGACTGGAGATACTCGAATCATCCCCCATCAGATTCCTCGATTTCAGCATGATCAATCTGCACAGGATGCCGCATACCCCTTACCGGGTGCTCTCGTGGCTTGCGAAGGTGATCAATCTCCCCTTTCTCTGGTGCGAGAGGGAGCTGGAGATTTATTGTGCGCCGGAATCCCTGTCCGCCTCCCTGTATGTAGTGGCGCGCAAGGTGGAATAACCATGCATCGGTGCGGCAAAAAGAGATGAAGAAGATAAGGACCGTCCATATCAGCAACGGCGAGAACGGGTGGCATGTCCTGCGGGAGATTCTGCGGAATCAACCCGCTTTTGAAGTGCAGGCGGTGTTCACCACCCCGCCGCCTGAAAACACGGACGCGATATCGGGATACAGGAGCTTCAGGGGTCTTGCGGAAGCGTTCTCTCTCCCCCTGTTTGAAGTGAAGAACAGCGCATCCCTGCGGAGCATCATTTCCCTCGCCCCCGATATCATCTTCTGCATCGGCTGGTCGAGGCTGCTGCCGAAAGATGTTCTTGCCGCCCCCCCTCTCGGGGCGATCGGCATGCATCCCACCCTCCTCCCCGAAGGGCGGGGGAGAGCGCCGATTCCATGGGCAATCATCAAGGGCATGAGCAGGAGCGGGGTCACGATGTTTTATCTGGACGAAGGGGTGGATTCGGGCGATATCATCGCACAGCGGGAGTTCGAGATACGCTTTGAAGATGATGCCGCGAGCGTATACCGCAAGTCCGTTTCCGCAATGGTCGGATTGGCACGGGAGTACCTCCCTCTTCTCGCCGATGGACAGGCACCCCGGAAAAAGCAGGAAGAGACAAGAGCGAGTTGGTGGGAAAAGAGGACCCCCTCGGATGGCTGCGTGGACTGGTCGAAAAGTGCTCTGGAAAACTACAACTTCATCCGGGCGCTCACCCGGCCCTATCCGGGAGCGTTCACCTATCACCGTGAGGCGAAGGTCCTCCTATGGAAAGCGGCACCCCGCGATGCAGGAGGCCGGAGCAAACCGGGCGTCATTCTCGACGTGAACCGTCACCACCGCTCCTTCACCGTCTCATGCCGGCGGGGTTCGCTGGAGATCATTTCCTTCGAAGGCATTGATTTCTCCCTGCTCCAGCAGGGGGATACCCTGGGGAGGGCAGCGCGATGATACTCTCATTCGGGAAGATACTGGCCCTTGCGGCCCACCTCGACGACATCGAGCTGGGCTGCGCAGGCTTTCTGTCAAAATTCCGCCGCAGCGCTGAAATTCATTTGCTTACCCTCTCCCGGGAGAGGAGGGACTCCCGGGGGGAGATCCAGGAGGTGCGGGACCTTTCAGAGGCGCACCGGGCGGTCAGACATATGGGACTGAAGAAATCCTCACTCCTCGTCGAAAATGTTCCGACGCAGCTCTTCGATTCCCATACACAGGCAATCCGGGAAATCCTGCTGCACTACAATGGGGTACTGCAACCCGATCTCGTTCTGACTCCTTCAAAGAACGATATCCACCAGGACCACCGGGTCCTCTGCGAGCAGGCGGAGAAAGTATTCAAGAGGGTGTCTCTCCTGGGGTACGAGATCGTGAACAGCAGTTTCACCTTTCTGCCCGGCCTCTTCGTCGAGATATCGGGAAACGACATGGCGAGAAAAGTCGCCGCTGTTTCGTGTTATAAGAGCCAGATGCGCCCTTCAAATACCACCGGGGATTATTTTTCAAAGCAGGTCATCGAAGCAACAGCTGTCTCGCGGGGAGTAAAAATAGGAGTCCCGTATGCAGAGGCTTTCGAGGTGTACCGCCTTGTGGTGCGGTAATGAATACCTCCGGCAATCAACAAGAGAAGGAGGCTGCCCATGCCGCTGACACAGCTCTATGATAAACTGCGATGTCCCCGCTGCCGCTTTTCCTTCGTGCAATATCCCGGCGGCTGTTTCCTCTGCGAGGGGTGTCAGACGACCTATCCTGTCGTGCACGGCATCCCGAGGCTGCTGCCCGAGCAAAAAGGGGATGATCAGACGATTGAATCATTCGGCTACCAGTGGTCACGGGTCCCTTCCTGGAACACTGCGGAAAAGAATGCCGAAGTAATTGATGATTGGGTGCTGCGTTGGTTCGGTTGGAATGAT
>JADLDZ010000384.1 GCA_020846375.1 Nitrospirales bacterium
CCGAAGCGGACGGGCAGGATCGAGGTCCCGATCCCCCGGGACACGTACAGGTACGGCTTTCTGTCCCTGAACCATCCTTTCACGTATCCGGCGCTTCCCTTCGGCAGGATGGGCGCATACCCGAAAAAGCTGACTTGTCCGCCGTGGGTGTGGCCTGAGAGCACACAATCGACCTCTATGCGGCCCTCTTCCCCTCTCACCCGGCTGTTGAGCAGCCTGCAGTCGTCGATTATGGAGTCCCGGTGCTTCGGGCTGTGCGCCAGCACGAGATGGTTTTTCTCCCGCGGCATATTTCTGACCGCTTTCAGAAAATTCGGGGAACCCGTCACCAGGTCGTCCACCCCGCTGATCAGTAGTCTCCTCCCCCGGATTTCAAAAAGCCTCGACTGATTGACGAGGAGGTCGCAGTTGCTGTTCCCGAAGACCTTCCTGAGCGCACGGATATCACGGATTGCCCAGCGCTCCCAGTTCCCGAGGACCGCCACTTTCACCATATCCCGCCTGAAAAGGCGCAGGAAGGCGTCCAGCAGCTTCAGATTCCCCTCCCGGTCGATGGTGTCTCCGGTGAAGAGCAGGAAGTCGGGATTAAGGGAGTTGACCCTTTCGGCAAGTTTCTCTTGCTGCCACCCGATTGCCCGCAAATGGAGATCGGACAGTTGCAGCAACCGGACCGACGGGCCCTCCGGCTCATCATGGTGTATGGTATGTTCGGTGTATTCGATGAAACCGGTCTCGTAAAAGAGGGAGTCCGCTCCGGCGAGGCCGAGGCCGGCAGCAACCGCTGTATACAGGAATTGTCTTCTGTTCATGATGCGGGTATATTCCGAATGAGAAATGCTCTTCTCTATTACTCTACCATACTCGTAAGGGAGAGGCGGAGTTGATGCCTTTGCCGAAACAGGGTACAATGAGTAGCATCATGAAAAGGGTACTTCTCCTCTCTGTTTTTCTCCTCACCGCCGCGGGAGCCGGTGCGGGAGAAGGAGAGACAGAGGAGCGGACAATAGAGGAGGAAAGATGAAACTGGACCTTTTTGTGTACCGAAGCCCGGTGGGAGATATTTCGTGCGTGTTCGACGGTCCCTTCCTGGTGGATATGGCTATGGGAGACGATAAGACACCGGAGGCGATAGGGGGACGGGAGGTGGTTCCGGTAGCCCAGCCCGGCGAGGCGGCCCGCTCCCTTTTCCGGGAGCTCGACGCCTACTTCGACGGCACCCTGCGTGAGTTCCGGCAGGCGGTCAGATTTCTCCAGGGCACCGATTTCGAAAGGCGCGTCTGGGACGCCCTGAGGGAGATCCCCTACGGCGAAACGCGCACCTACGGCTGGATGGCGGAGAAGGTGGGCAGTCCCGGAGCGGCGCGGGCGGCGGGGAGGGCGATCGGCAGGAACCCACTCCCGATTCTTATCCCCTGCCACCGGGTTATCGGTGCTGACGGTTCACTGACCGGTTTCTCGTGCGGGCTGGGGATCAAGAAGTGGCTGCTGGAGCATGAGAGGCAGGGGATAGGAGGGGAATAAGGGCCCCCTTACGGTAGTGTGCCTACACACCCTACCGTATATACGCCTCGGTGACGTACCTCCTCATCATCCGGTGCGAGTTGAAGTAGTAGGCATTCTTGCCGATGGCATTCTGCATGATCCGGATCCAGAGGTTCTTCTGGTCGTAGAAAGTCGGAATGATGGCGGTCTCCAGCTTATAGTAGAGGTCGTCCGCATCGCGTGCAGGATCGGCGGGGACGTCGGGAGAGGGGCCGATGGCCCAGCCGGTATACCCTTCGATATGCCCTTCGATCCACCAGCCGTCCAGGACGCTGAAATTGGGAACGCCGTTGTGCGTCGCTTTCATCCCGCTGGTGCCGGACGCTTCGAGCGGGCGCAGGGGTGTGTTCAGCCAGACATCGACACCCGACACGATCTTCAGCGCCAGATCCATATTGTAATTCTTGAGGAAGACGATCTTTATCTTGTCTTTCAGCCTTTCCTTGATCTCGAAGATGCGCTGGATCAGTTGCTTTCCCGCCTCATCGTGGGGATGTGCTTTCCCTGCATAGACGATCTGGAGCCTCCCCTCCGCACTACGCGCGAGCCGGTCGATATCGGTGAAGAGCAGGTCCGCTCTTTTGTAAGCAGTGGCGCGGCGGGCGAAGCCTATGGTGAGGGTATCGTAGTTCATCCCCATCTGCGTCTCCCTGTTCACATGGTCGATCAGGATCCGCTTGGCTTCCATGTGGGCCTCCCACAGCTCCTCATCCGGGATGCGCCCCACCCGCACGAAGATCTCGGGCTCGTTCGCCCAGCCGGGGAGGTATTTGTCGTAGATCCTCTTGAAGCTGTCGCAGGTCCAGGTATAGGAATGGACGCCATTGGTAATGGCGTTGATCTCGTAGCCGGGGAACATGCCCTTCGAGACCTCACCGTGCTTTTTCGCCACCCCATTGATATAGTTGCTGAGGTTGAGGGCGAGGAGGGTCAGGTTGAGGTTCTCGCGCCCGGCAAACTCCCTGATGGCATGAGTGGGAATGATTTCGGACATTACCTGCTGTACGAGGTCGTAGGTGAACTTGTCATGCCCGGCCGCCACCGGGGTATGGGTGGTGAAGACGCAGAGGCTCCGCACCTTTTCCACATCCCATACCAGTCTCTCGTCCCACACCTCCTCGATGTCCCTCTTGTACCTTTTGAGCAGTTCCAGGGTCAGGAGGCTGGAATGCCCCTCATTCATATGATATTTCCTGATCTCGAACCCCAGTTCGTCGAGCATCCTGACGCCCCCGAGTCCCAGGACAATTTCCTGTTTCAGACGGTACACCTGGTCTCCGCCATAGAGGGAATAGGTGATCCCCCGGTCCCGCGGATCGTTTTCGGGGAGGTCCGTGTCGAGGAAGAGGATCGGTACCTTTCCGCCGGCGGCGCTCTTTACCTCATAGAGCCAGGCCCCCACCTGGACCTCCCTCCCCTCGATGCCGACGACCACCCTCTCCTTGAGGGGAGTCATGAATTTCTGGGGTTCGAGCTCGTCGGGGAGCTCCGTCTGCCTGCCGTAGATGTCGAGTTCCTGCTTGAAATATCCGCTTTTCGTGAGATTGGTGACCGCGATCACGGGGAGCTTCATGTCCGCGGCGGACTTGATGGTGTCGCCCGCCAGAATCCCGAGGCCGCCGCTGTAGGTCGGCATGTCGCTCCGCACTCCTATCTCCATTGAAAAGTAGGCTATCTTGTGGTATTTCGTAAGAGCGTCTATCGGTGAGCTTTCCATCTATCTGCTTCCTCCTCATCTCGCAGGGATATCGCTGTTTCAGGGAGAATATGCGGCGCTGGGGTCCGGGAGGCGGTTTTCACCCTTTTCATGAGCTCCTCCAGTGCGGCACGCCCCTCATCACCGCTGTCGAGCGTGTATTTATTCACATAAAGCGCGATATGGCTCCGGATCACCTCTTCGGAAAGCTCCTGTGCATGATGCTTTACCGAGCGCATGGCTTCCTCTTCATGAGCTCTCGCATAGGCGATGCTGTCGCGTATGAGCTCCTCCATGGTCTGCAGACCGGAGGGGCCGAGGGATTTCTTCGCAGCGATCCCGCCGAGAGGAAGGGGGAGGCCGGTCTCCTGCTCCCACCAGGCCCCGAGATCCGCTGTCCGTACGAGTCCGTAAGCGGGGTACGTGAAGCGGCTCTCATGGATGATCAGTCCGGCATCCAGCGCTCCCTCTCTTACCGCTTCCATGATCCGGTGGAAAGGCATTTCGATAAAGGTATAGGGCATCTCCTTCCGCTGATGGTCAGGGTCGGAGGAGGAAAGGAATATCCGCAGCAGGAGAAAAGCGGTGGTCAGCCTCCCCGGAATGCCTATTCTGCCTCCCCTCAGATCCTTGGGTTCGCGGTAAGACTTCGCCACCAGCAGGGGCCCACAGCCGCGGCCCAGGGCGCCCCCGGACTTCAGGAGGGTGTAGTCGCTCCTGAGAGAGGAGTAGGCATGGCAGGATACCTTGACGACCTCCGCCTCCCCCCGGAGCGCAAGCCGGTTCAGTGTTTCCACCTCTTCGATGATGGGGCGGAAGGAGAGACCCCGTGTGTCGATTTGCCGGTGTGCAAGGGCGTAGAAGATGAAGGTGTCATTGGGACACGGGGAAAAGCCCAAACGTATCATAATGTGGAATTGTAGCATGTACTCTCTGCTCATTACTAGCAGGGCAGAGGAAACCACCGCGGGAAGATTCCGGTCCCGCAGAGAGAAGACGTAAGAATAAGGGAGGGCGGGAAGATAAAGGGTGAAAGAGGAAAAGCGTATGAAATAATAGTATGATAAGAGTGGGTTTGCAACGGCTTCTGATCATCTACAGAGAGCACGGCTCCCTGCACTGCAGCGGTGACCGGAAAGGGAGGTATGCATGAGAAGGTACGAAACTATCCTGAACGTAATCGGGAACACGCCTCTTGTCAGGATCAACAGGATGGCGGAGGCTGGCAGCGCAGCGATATGGGCGAAGCTGGAGGGCTCCAATCCCGGCGGCTCGGTCAAGGACAGAATAGCGGTTTCGATGGTCGAGGCTGCCGAGAGGGAGGGCAGACTCCAGCCGGGGGGGGTGATCGTGGAGCCCACCAGTGGCAATACGGGAATCGGCCTCGCCATGGTCGCGGCGGTCAAGGGGTACCGGCTGCTCCTTACCATGCCGGATACCGCGTCCATGGAAAGGAGACAGCTGCTCCAGGCCTTCGGCGCCGAGTTGGTGCTGACCCCCGGGGGAAAGGGGATGAAGGGAGCGGTGGAAAAGGCCGACGAGCTGCTGCGGGAAAACCCGGGCTTCTTCATGCCGCAGCAGTTCGAGAATCCGGCGAACCCGGCGATTCACCGCTGCACCACCGCGGGTGAAATACTGGACGATCTGGGCGCCGCGCCCGATGCCTTTGTCGTCGGGGTGGGCACGGGGGGAACCATAACCGGGGCGGGGGAGGTCCTGAGGGAGAGGAACCCTGCTATCTGGATCGCGGCGGTGGAGCCTGCCGGCTCTCCGGTGCTGTCCGGCGGGCCGGCGGGAAAGCACACGCTTGCGGGGCTCGGTGCAGGGTTTGTGCCGGGCGTACTGAATACGAAACTGTACGATGAAGTGATCCCCGTCACCGATGAGGATGCGGCGGCTACGGCGCGCCGTCTTGCGGTGCAGGAGGGGATTCTGGCGGGGATATCCTCCGGCGCCGCACTATGGGCCGCCCTGAAGGTTGCGGCGCGGCTCGGTGCGGGCAAGAGCCTGGTGGTCATCTTCCCCGACAGGGGGGAGAGATACCTCAGCACCGGCCTCTTCCAGCCCGAAGGGAGGTGACGGGGGCGGGATCGTCCTTGTTTTCGTCTTGAATAATAAAGGCAAACTATGCTACTTTTAATATTCAAAACGCACGCCTTTCACGGTCCCCTGATGGTCTCACTTCGGTGAGGTAAAGGGGAGGGGCGGAGGAAAAAAACCATTGAGGAGGAAAGTATGGCAGTAGTAACGATGAAGGAGCTGCTGGAAGCCGGTGTCCATTTCGGGCACCAGGTGAAGCGTTGGAACCCGAAGATGAAGAAGTTCATTTTCGGTGAGAGGAACGGTATCCATATCGTCGACCTGCAGAAGACCCTGAAGGGGCTTGTGGAGGCCTACAATTACACGAAGGAACTATCCGCTTCCGGCGCCTCCATCCTGTTCGTGGGCACGAAGAAGCAGGCGCAGGACGCTATTGCGGAGGAGTCCAGGAGGGCCGGGGCTTTTTATGTCAACAACAGGTGGCTCGGCGGCATGTTGACGAATTTCACCACGGTCAGGAAGAGTATCGAGAGGCTGAAGAAGATCGATACCATGAAGGAGGACGGCACCTATACCGTCCTGAAAAAGAAGGAAGTTTCCCTCCTTGAGAAGGAGAGGATCAACCTCGAGAAGAACCTGAGCGGGATAAAGGAAATGGGCGCACTTCCCGGGGCGCTCTTCATTATTGACCCGCGGAAAGAGAAGATAGCGGTAGCGGAGGCCAGGAGGCTCTCCATCCCCATTATCGCAGTGGTGGATACGAATTGCGATCCCGATGAGATCGATTACATTGTGCCCGGCAACGATGACGCGATACGGGCCATCAAGCTCATCTCCTCGAAAATGGCGGATGCCATCCTGGAGGGCAGGAGTACGAGGGAGAAGGCCCGGGTGGAGGAGCAGGAAGCCGTGAAGATGGAGGAAAAGGGCGCGCTGGACGAGGTCGGGGAGGTTGCGGAATGACGATTTCAGCGGAAACGATAAAAGACCTGCGGGAGAAGACCGGCGCGGGGCTCATGGACTGCAAGCGCGCCCTGACGGATGCCGGCGGGAACATGGAGAAGGCCGTTGACCTGCTCCGCCAGAAGGGGCTCGCCACCGCGGCGAAGAAGTCGAGCAGGACGGCTTCGGAGGGGTTGATCGGTTCGTATATCCATATGGACAAGCTCGGCGTCCTCGTCGAGGTCAACTGCGAGACGGACTTTGTGGCACGGACCGATGACTTCAGGGGGCTGGTAAAGGACATCGCCATGCATGTCGCCGCCGCCAATCCCGCGTACGTATCCCGTGAGGACGTTCCCCAGGACGTCATCGAGAGGGAAAAGGACATCTACCGGGCGCAGGTCGTCAACAAGCCCGCCCAGGTCGTGGACAAGATCCTGGAGGGAAAGATCGAGAAGTTCTATGGCGATGTCTGCCTTCTCGATCAGGTCTTCGTCAAGGACCCCGAGGGGAAGCAGAAGATAAAGGACCTGATAACGGAGCGGATCGCGAAACTGGGAGAGAACATTGTCCTCCGGAGGTTTGTGCGCTTCCAACTGGGCGAAGGACTGGACAAGGTCACAGCCTGTGCCTGTGAGTAATGTGAAGAAAGAGGGGCGGAAAACGGCGGCCGTCAAGCGGCCGCCGACGCCGAAGAGGGTGGAATCCGGCAGCCGTTACAGAAGGATCCTTCTGAAGATGAGCGGGGAAGTGCTCATGGGCGACGGGGGATACGGTATCGACCCCGCCACGGTGGATTTCATGGCCGCCGAGATCAAGAAGGCGGTGGACCTGGGCGTCCAGGTCGCTATCGTGATCGGAGGCGGCAATATCTTCCGGGGTGTCGAGGCTTCAGTGAAGGGAATGGAAAGGGCTTCCGCCGATTACATGGGAATGTTGGCAACCGTGATCAATGCCCTTGCCCTCCAGAACGCCCTCGAGAAGATGAGCCTCCAGACGCGGGTCCAGTCCGCCATCGAGATGAAGGAGCTTGCGGAGCAGTACATACGGCGCAAGGCGATACGGCACCTCGAAAAAGGGCGAGTGGTCATCTTCGCCGCAGGGACGGGCAATCCGTACTTCACGACCGACACGGCGGCATCCCTCCGCGCCATGGAGATCGGGGCTGATGTGATCCTCAAGGGAACGAAAGTGGACGGTGTCTACACGGCGGATCCCGTCAAGGACCCCGGAGCGGAAAAATATGATACAATCTCCTATATAGATGTTCTGAAATTCAACCTGAAAGTCATGGACTCCACAGCCATTACCCTTTGCATGGACAACAATCTCCCGATCGTGGTGTTTGATATAAAAAAACCCAACAATATCAAAAGCCTCTTGATGGGAAAACGGATCGGGACCCTCGTAGGCAGGTGAGGAGCGGAGAAGGGAACAGGAGGGAGTCGGGACGGGGGAGGCCGGGGAGCCTCCGGATTCCTATTTCAAGAACGGGGTGAGTGCATGCAGGAGCTGAAAAAGAAGGTCACCGAGAGGATGACCGGCGCGACGGAATCACTGAAAAAGGATCTGTCGTCCATACGGACGGGGAGGGCGTCTCTCGCATTGCTGGACGGTATCCAGATCGACTACTACGGTACGATGACGCCCATAAGCCAAGTGGCGACCCTGGGGATACCGGAGAGCAGGACGATCACCATCCAGCCCTGGGAGACGAAGCTGATTCCTGAAATCGAGAAGGCAATCCTTAAATCGGACCTCGGCCTGACCCCCGGCAACGACGGAAAGACGATACGTCTGGCGATTCCCGCCCTGACCGAAGAGAGAAGAAAGCAACTGGTGAAGGTGGTAAAGAAGCGCGGGGAAGAGGCGAAGATTGTTGTCCGGAACATCCGGCGGGACATCAACGAAGAGCTGAAAAAGGCCGAAAAGGAAGAACACCTGAGCGAGGATGACGTCAAGCGGTTCCACGACGAGATCCAGAAGATCACCGATTCGTATATACAAAAGATCGATGAGATCCTTCACCACAAAGAGAAAGAGATAATGGAGATCTGAAATTGGCAACGAACAATAACTATATGCTGAAAGTGACGGACGCCAAACTGCCGGACATCCAGAAGGCGCTGGAGCAGGCGGGGATCAAAGTAAGGAGTATTGTGGAGGTCTTCAAGGAGGAGGCTGTCGAGACCCGGAAATAGCCTTTCTCCGGTGGGGAGCGCTCTCCCCGTGAAAAGCCGACCACCGGCGCCGGTGAGGAGGAGGAAACATGACCAGAAAAACGACGAAGAAAGCTGCTGTTGAAGACGATAACGCCAGGAAGGAAAGGCTCAGAAAGGTGTTGATCCAGAAGAGAGAGGACATCATCAGGGAGGCGAAATCCGAGATCAGGAAGTTCAAATCAGGCGAGAAGAGGCAGCTCGTGGAGACGGTCATGGATGACGGGGACCTTTCTGTGGTGGACCTTGCCGAGGACATCAGCCTCAAGCAGCTCAGCACCCATCGGGAGACGCTGATCAAGATCGACACCGCCCTCAGGAAACTGGAAGAAGGCACCTACGGCATTTGCGAGGAGTGCGGCGACGAGATAAGCGAAGAGCGTCTGAAGATCCTGCCCTTTGCCATCTATTGCCGGGATGATCAGGAGAAGAAGGAAATGATGGAGAAGATGGAACGGGAGGTTTGACGGCAGGGCGGTGCTGA
>JADLDZ010000385.1 GCA_020846375.1 Nitrospirales bacterium
GCGGCCCGGGCAACCATCCTGGTGTGATAGATCATCTCGTCCATGGTGACGGGAAGAGTATTCTCAAGACCCTGCACCACATTCGCCAGGGAGTCGCCCACCAGGAGCACATCCATGCCGGCATCATCGGCGATCTGGGCGAAGGGGAAGTCGTAGGCAGTAATAACGGTAATTTTCTGTCCGTCTTTTTTCTTTTTAAGAAAGTCCTGGATCGTCACTCTCGTGGGCATTTACCGTATTATGGAGAAAACGAGGGGCTGAATGCAATAAAAATATTATTTCTCAATGCTTTCAGAGGCGATACCGGCACCGGCGGGGCTGCGCATCCTATCGTCCGTTGGCCTGCGAGGGGCGGATGGCCTTCAGGTTCAGTTGAAGATACCTCCCCCCGTCCCATTCGTTGATCATCGGAAGAAAGGCTGCGTCGACAAAACGGTTCTCTTCAAGGTGCGGCAGAAGCCCGCCGAAGGAAAAACCGATGCTGTCCACCCTGCGCCCGTTCTGGCGCAGATGCATTTTGAGGTGGTTGTTGCCTACGATCCTCGGCTGCAGCACCTCGAGGTTCCTCGCCCCCAGAACGGGCTCCTCGTTGCCGTACCCGAAGGGCTCCAGCCGGGCAAGTTCATCGATCAGCGCAATACTCACCTCGGACATCATCACTGCGGCATCGATGTTCAGGACAGGGATCAGGTCGTCGGCGGTCAGCTCCTGCAGCACAAGAGAGGAGAGCCTCCTTCTGAGCTCGGGGATGTTCTCTTCGGCCAGGCCCACACCCGCCGCCTGCTTGTGGCCCCCGAACCTCGTCAGGACATCCCGGCAGCGGGAAAGACCGGAATGCATGTCGAAGGGAGGGATGCTCCTGCCGGAGCCTTTGGCGGCTCCGTCCTTCACGGAAAGGACAATGGCGGGACGGTAATACTTCTCAGCGATCTTCGAGGCCACGATCCCGACGACTCCCGGGTGCCATCCTTCGGAGGCAAGGACAATGGCGCCGCCGCCGATCTCCATTCTCTCAAGCATCGTGAGTGCCTCATTGTGGACAGCCTCCTCGATCTCCTGCCGCCTCACGTTCAACCCGTTCAGCCACTCCGCCAGGGTCTCCGCCTCGCTGTCGGACTGCGTCGTCAAAAGCCGCACGACGTCTGTCGCGTCCGCGATGCGCCCGGCCGCATTGATCCGCGGTATCAGCAGGTAATAGAGGAGCGACGTCTTGAAAAAATCGGAGCGGATTCCCGCCACACTCTTCAGCGCCCGTATGCCGGCCCTCTGCCCCGACTGGATCAGCCTGATCCCTTCCTTGAGCAGGATCCTGTTGTCGCCCACCGCCGGCACCACATCGGCAGCGGTCCCGAGGGCCGCAAGATCCAGGAGCCGGTGGACAGTGTCAAGGTCGTTCCCGAACAGCCCCTGCATGACCTTGAATGCCACTCCGGCGCCTGACAGACCGGAGAGGTGAGCGGCTTCCGGAAAAGCCTTCGGATTGACCACCGCCACAGCATCCGGCAGCAGAAAAGGGGACGGCGAAGCCTCCTCCCCGCTCCGCACCGGCTCATGGTGGTCGGTCACGACCACATCGATGCCCAGGGAGCGGGCCGCGGAGACGGCTTCGAAAGAGGTTATCCCGCAATCGACGGTGATGATGAGCCCCGCACCGGCGGCTTTTGCCCTTTCGATGCCCGCCGTGCCGAAGCCGTAGCCGTGGGCAAGCCTGTCGGGGATGAAATAGTGCACATCTCCTCCCCTTGCCCGCAGTCCCTCGACCATGATCGCCGTGGCGGTGACGCCGTCCGCATCGTAGTCCCCGTGGATGAGTATCCTTTCGCCGTTCTTCAGCGCATGGCGTATTCTTTCCAGTGCAGCCCAGAGGGAGGGCAGGTCAAAGGGGTCGGAAAGACGGGAAAGGGAGGGGTCGAGAAAGGAATCGAGCTGCCCGGGGCTCTTGATGCCCCTGTTGATCAGAACCTGGGCAAAAGCAGGGGAGAGGGAAGCGGTCCGCGCGAGGTATTCGACATATTCGGAATTCGTTCTGTTGACAAGCCACCTGCATGCCGCACCATCGTACACCTTTCCCCTCTCCCCTTATCCGACCGCCGGTGGCGCGGAGTCTCTCCTACGCTCTCGCCTTCGACTGCTGGACAACTCCCGTCCTTTTCGCCTTGCCGAGGGCGATGACCAGGGGACTCGCGACAAAGACCGATGAGTAGACACCGATAATAATTCCCAGCAGCATGGCGAGGGCAAACTCGTGTATTACCTCTCCCCCGAACAGGTAAAGGGCCAGGGTGGCAAGAAAGGTGGTCAGGGAGGTAATAATGGTCCGGGAGAGGACCTCGTTGACGCTCCTGTTGATAATGCTGCCAATGGGATCTTTTACATACTTCTTCATATTCTCCCGGATCCTGTCGAATATCACCACCGTATCGGTAAGGGAATACCCGGCGATGGTGAGCAGCGCACTGAGGACAATGAGGTTGAATTCCTTCCCCAGGAGATAGAAGATACCCATCACCGCGAGGACGTCGTGGAAAGTAGCGAGGGTTGCACCCACTCCAAAGCGGAACTGGAATCTCCAGGCGACATAGAGGAGAATGCCCGCGACGGCCACAAGGGTAGCCCATAGGGCGTCCTGACGCAGTTTCGAGCCGACCTTCGGCCCTATTTCCATAGTGGATTCAATGACCGGCTTGTTATCGGCGAACTTCTGGCTCAGTATCTGCGTGATCCTTTCAGAGGAGCCCCCGAGCTTCTCCTCCTCCTTTTTCACCCTGATGAGAATCTTGTTCTCGGTGGGAAGGTCCTGCAGATCGAAATCCCTGAGCCCCCCCTCTTCGAGGGCGACTCGCACATTGTGAAGGGGGGCAGACTGGGCGAACTTGATCTGCACCGCCGTCCCCCCCGCGAAATCGACCCCGAGGTTCGCATTGCCCAGAGCGATCTGGATAATAGCGATAATGCCCAGGAGGGAGAGGATGCCGGAGACCGCAAAGGCGTACTTCCTCAAGCCCATGAAATCTATCTTGGTGTTTTTTATCAGTTCAATCATATGCTCAACCCCTTCACTTCCCCTTTGGAATGCATGATGTCAAAGACAGTCTTTGTCCCTATGAGCGCGGTAAAGAGATTGATGGCGACACCGAGGCTCAGGGTAACGGCAAAACCCTTTATGGGGCCGGTGCCGAACTGGAACAGAACCGCGGCCGTGATCAGGGTCGTCACATGGGAATCGAAGATGGTCCAGAAGGCCTTCTTGTACCCCCCATCCACTGCAGCGCGCGGACCTTTGCCGCTCCGCAGCTCCTCCCGCATCCTCTCGAACATGAGAACATTGGAATCCACCGCCATTCCTATGGCGAGAATGATTCCGGCGATACCCGGCATGGTCAGGGTCGCGTTCAGCGAAGCCATCGCCCCCATGAGGAGCACGATATTCAGAACAAGGGCGAAATCCGCAATGACCCCGGAGAGCTTATAGTAGAGAATCATGAAACCGGCGACCAGGAGGGTGCCCACGATCCCGGCAAGAGTGCCGGCTTCGATGGAGTCCCGGCCGAGGGACGGACCCACGGTCACATTCTGAAGGGTCTTCACCGGCGCCGGGAGGGCGCCCGCTCTCAGGACGATGGCAAGGTCCTTCGCCTCTTCCATGCTGAAGCTCCCCGTTATCTGCGCATTGCCGCCGCTTATCCTCTCCTGGATGACCGGGGCGGAATAGACATTTCCGTCGAGGATGATGGCAAGCCTCTTTTTCGCGTTCTGTCCGGTGATATCCTCAAAGATCTTCGCCCCTGCACTGTTGAAAGTGATGGAGACGTACGGCTCGTTGAATCTCTGGTCGATGTTCACTTTCGCCTCGGTCAGGAGGTCCCCGGTGAGCAATACCTCTTTTTTGAGGAGAATGGGCCTTTTGGTCACCACGCCCGTCTCCGCGTTCACCACCCGTGTAAACAGGATCTCATCCGTTTCGGGGATCCTGTCCTTGAACTTTTCCAGCAGGGCCGCTTCCTCGCCGGGGAGCACGGAAGCAGAGAGCTCGGAAGCCAGAGGAGACTCGTCGTCCACGAGCTTGAACTCGAGCTGCGCCGTCTTCCCGATGATCTCGACCGCCCTCCTGGGGTCCTTTACGCCGGGCAGCTGTACGACGATTTCATTCTCCGCCTGGCGGTGGATGACGGGCTCCGCGACGCCGAACTGATCGATCCTGTTCCTGATGATCTCCAGCACCTGGTCGGTGGCGCGGTCCTTGATGCTCTGCACTTCACGGACGGACATCTTGTAGCGCAGGGCGCTTCCGCTCTCCGCGAGGTTCAGCGTGGAAAAGGTATCCTCCACCGCCTTCCGCACTTCCATGGATGCGGGAGTCACCACGATGAAGGGGCCCTCCCGCTTTGCGGAGGCCTGCAGCTTCTTCCTCTCGAAAATCCCGTTCAGGGTAGCGGCTGTCCTGTCCATGGCGATCTCAACCGCCTTGTCTCCCTCCACCTCGAAAACGAGGTGCAGCCCGCCCTGGAGGTCGAGCCCCAGGATGATCCCCTTATCGGGCATATTCTTCTTCCACCAATCGGGCATACCCTTGAAAAGCGGCGTATTGGGGAGAAAGAAGACCGTCGCGACAAGCAGGGTCGCTGCAATGATGGCTACCCTCCATAAAACACCCTTTTTCATCTATGTCACATCCTCCGTTCCCTAATCCCATCTTCTAAAGCCGACTTCCCGGGGTACGGCACAAGGCGCCCCCCTCCGCCGGCTTAGAGAATAGGATTGTATGTATTCAGAATTCGTCCTGTCTCAAAAGCTCTTTCAAAGCCCTCTCTTTCACCCTCTCCCCGCCCTCCCCCCTCAAGGGGGAGGGAACTACCTCCAAAGAATCCCCTGATGAAGCGCTCCCTGCTCATCCTATCTTCCAGCCCTCAAGGGGGAGGGAACTACTTCCAAAGAATCCCCTCTCCTGGCAAGAGGGAGGGTGACTGGAAGGCATTCACTCTTTTCCTCTCCCCTTGAGGGAGAGGGTGGCCAAAGGCCGGGTGAGGGGGTTCTGCAATGACTTCTAGTCTTCGTCGGACCCTGTCCGTACTGACGCGATGTACCCCTTGCCGAACTTCACCTTCACGTTCTCCGCGATTTTCAGCACAACGGTGTTCGGCCCCACACTCTCCACCACCCCGTAAACGCCCCCGGAAGTGACCACCTTGTCACCCTTTTTGACGTTTTCGAGCATCTGCCGGTGTTCTTTTGCTTTCTTCTGCTGGGGCCTGATGAGGAGAAAATAGAAAACGACGAAGATCAGCACCAGGGGAAGGATACTGGCAAGCATTCCCTGTGCACCTCCCTGCTGGCCCCCTCCCTGGGGCGCAGGGCCCATGGCGTAGGCTTCAGTGATCAAACCCAGTAGATACAACATGGCACACCTCCTGAATTCCTTATGAAATGGCTGCTTTTTTGTTGCCGGGGAAAAAATAAAGGACAATTTCTATACTAACAGTCTCAAGCAAAAATCTCAAGGTTTGTGCGCCCTTTCACCGTTTTCGGCGGCAGCGGGACAATGGGAAAGCTCCTTCCGGTAACGGTCGAAAAGGGCAAGACCCGCCCGATGCTCGCCGTCCAGCTCATAATCGAGCTTTTTCCAATAGGCCAGGATCTCCTCC
>JADLDZ010000386.1 GCA_020846375.1 Nitrospirales bacterium
CTGGTGCGCCGCAACATTCTTTTCATGTTGATGTCGGTGGAGGTCATGCTGAATGCGGCGGGGCTCGCCTTTATCACGGCCGGGTCCCGGTGGGGGCAGCCGGACGGGCAGGTGATGTTCCTGTTCATCCTCTCCATGGCGGCGGCGGAGGTGTCGGTGGGCCTGGCCCTCACCCTCCGTATTTACCACCGGCTCAGGACGCTGGATGCGGACGCGTCCGGCAGGATGAGGGGGTAGCATGCGAGAAGCTCTCTGGGTGATCCCCACGCTTTCCTATCTCGGTTTCGTCGTGCTGGCCCTCTATGGAAGGGGTCTTACCCCCTCCCGGGCGGCGGTGGTGGGAGTCGGTACGGTCGGGATCTCCGCTCTCCTGGTCCTTGCGCTGGCCATCGAATTCATGACATCTCCGCCCCCTGGCCATGCGTACGTACAGGTCCTGTGGCAATGGATGGAGGTGGAGGGTTTCCGCCCCCCTGTTTCCCTCCGTCTCGATGCCCTTTCGGTGATCATGATGCTGGTGATAACAGGGGTGGGCTTCCTTATCCACCTCTATTCCGCGGAGTTTATGAGAGGGGAGGAGGGCTACAGCCGCTTCTTCGCGTATATGAATCTCTTTGTCGGCTCGATGCTGGTCCTCGTGCTCGCGGACAATCTCCTTCTGCTCTACCTGGGGTGGGAGGGGGTGGGGCTCTGCAGCTACCTCCTCATCGGCTTCTGGTACCGGGACCCGGAGAACGGGTACGCTGCGAGGAAGGCGTTTGTGGTGACCCGCGTCGGAGATACCGCCTTCGCCATTGCTCTCTTCCTCATTTTTACTCATTTGGGCACCCTCGATATCCAGGAGGCGATGCAGCAGGCGGGGCGGACGTGGGGCGCTGATTCGGGGATGGCGATCGCGGCTGCCGCGCTGCTGCTGGGTGGTGCGGTGGGGAAATCGGCGCAACTGCCCTTGCAGGTCTGGCTTCCCGACGCCATGGCAGGCCCGACGCCGGTGAGCGCCCTGATCCATGCCGCCACCATGGTCACGGCGGGTGTATACCTTATCGCCCGGACTCATGTCCTCTTCGCACTGGCCCCCCCGGTGATGCTTGCCGTGGCCGTGATCGGGGCCGCAACCCTCCTGCTGGCGGGCTTCAGCGCCCTGACCCAATGGGACATCAAGCGGGCTCTCGCCTACTCCACTATCAGCCAGATCGGCTATATGTTTCTGGCCCTCGGGGTGGGGGCTTGGTCCGCGGCCCTCTTTCATTTCATGACCCATGCCTTTTTCAAGGCACTCCTTTTCCTCGGGGCGGGGGCCGTCATCATGAACCTCCACCACGAGCACGACATGGGGAAGATGGGAGGCCTGCGCACGCAGCTTCCCCTCACCTTCTGGACCTTCCTCATCGGCGCGTCCTCGCTGTCCGCCCTTCCGGTGGTGACCGCGGGGTTCTACAGCAAAGACCTCATCCTGCACAATGTGGGGACTTCCGAAAGCGGGAGTCTCTGGTTATGGGGAGCGGGGGTGCTGGGGGCCTTCCTTACCTCTCTGTACTCTTTCCGCATGGTGTTCCTGACCTTTTTCGGCGAGGCGAAGGGAAAGGCGAGCGGAAAGCCGGGACCGCTCATCCGGATTCCCCTCGTGGTGCTCGCTTTCTTTTCCCTTGTTGCCGGTCTTGTCGAGATGCCCTCCCTCTTTGCGTATGCGGGGCTGGATGTACATCTCTTCACCCGGTTCCTGCAGACGACGCTGCCCGGGATCACGGCTTCCCCTCTACCCCTTTCCGTTGAGATAGGGCGGGAACTCATTATCGAGGCACTCCAGTTAGGGGGCATCCTCCTTGCCTATATGTTGTTCCTTTATAAGCCGGGAATCGCCGGAGTAGTTGCGCGGACTCCGTGGGGGGAGGCGCTGCAACGTCTGTGGAGGTCGGGCTGGGGCTTTGACCGGGTCTACTCGGTGTTTTTCATCAGGCCGTTCGTATGGATCGCCCGGGTGAACAGGGAGGATGCGGTGGACCTGCCCTATGTCGGGATGATCTGGGCAGGATTCAAGGCGAACAGGTTCCTCTCCCGCACACAGTCGGGAAAGGTGCGGTGGTATGCTGCGGGCATCGGCCTCGGCGCCCTGGTGCTCCTCGGGATCGTGGTGCTCCTATGATACTCGTATGGCTGATTCTCTTTCCCGTAGTCGGAGGCATCGTCTCCTGGTATGCCGGAAAGGTGAGCTCCGCACTGCCGCGCTGGGTGGCCCTTATCGTCCTTACCCTGATGCTGGCCCTTGTTCTGGGGCTCTGGACACAGTATCCGGATACCGCGGTGAGCCTCTATTCCGATAGTAGTGAGGTACGTGCGGACGGACCGGACGGTTCCGCAGCCTGGCTCGACGAGATAAACAGTGAATGGATACCCGCGCTGGGCATCAGGTTCCATCTCGCCATGGACGGCCTCAGCCTCCTCCTGGTGCTCCTCACGGTCTTCCTGGGAATCGCTTCGGTGCTCGCCTCCTGGACCGAGATACGGGAGCGGGTGGGGTTCTTCCACCTTAACCTGCTCTGGATACTCGCAGGGATCAACGGGGTGTTCCTCGCCATGGACCTCTTTCTCTTCTACTTTTTCTGGGAGCTCATGCTGGTGCCCATGTATTTTCTCATCGCCTTATGGGGGCATGAAAACCGCCATTATGCCGCTTTCAAATTCTTCCTGTTCACACAGATAAGCGGCCTCCTCATGCTGATCGCGATCCTCGGGCTCTATTTCGAGCATGCCCGCATCACCGGGGTGTATACTTTCGGCTACCTGGACCTCCTGGGCACCCCGCTCGAAAGGCCTGTCGCCGTATGGCTGCTGCTCGGCTTCTTCGCGGCCTTTGCCGTGAAAATGCCGGTGGTGCTGGTGCACACCTGGCTGCCGGATGCCCATACCGAGGCCCCGACCGCGGGGAGCGTCGTCCTCGCGGGCCTGATGCTGAAAACCGGAGGCTACGGGCTGATGCGCCTCGCCGTACCTCTCTTCCCCCAGGCGGCCCTCGATCTGACTCCGGCGGCACTGGCCCTTGCGGTCGGCGGTATCCTCTACGGTGCGGTGGTCGCCTTTGCCCAGACGGACCTGAAGCGGCTGGTGGCGTATACGAGCGTCAGCCATATGGGTTTCGTGCTCCTCGGGATATTCTCGTGGAATACCCTCGCCCTGCAGGGCGCCGTCATGGGCATGCTCTGCCATGGCGTTGCCACCGGCGCGCTCTTTATCATCGTCGGCGCGCTCCAGGAGCGCATCCACACCAGGGACACGGCGCGCATGGGCGGCTTGTGGGAAACGGTTCCCCGCATGGGCGCCATTGCCTTGTTTTTTGCGCTCGCCTCGCTGGGGCTTCCGGGCCTGGGCAATTTCGTCGGGGAGATCCTCGTGCTGCTCGGCGCCTTCCGGGTCAGCCCCGGCGCAGCGGTCGTGGCGGCAAC
>JADLDZ010000387.1 GCA_020846375.1 Nitrospirales bacterium
AGAAACTGCGAGTAAAGACAGATGCCCGAAATCCTGGAAGTTTCTATAGTAACATTTCCCGGCTTTTTTTGCATTCGCTGCCACGCATCCGACATCGTGGTATGATGCAAAGTGAGGACATGAAGAGACTCATCTTGCTTGCCTTTGATGCCCCCTCTGCTCCCGCATCTCTCTTTGTGTGGAGGGGAATCCTTTTCCGCTTTTGTTTTTCTCTTTACCTTTTTTTCTCCCTTTACCTGTCTTTTTGTTCCTTGTCGGAAAGGAGAGACCCGGTGTCGGCTTTTTTTACCTTCATGGCGGTTTTTTTCTGAATATAGGATTGATTGCAGCGGAAAGGCAACTGGCACATCATTTGCATATAAAATCATAAATATCCCGGCTGCAAAACTATCAGGAATGGCTCCGGTCTTCTCCTCTGAAACGGCAATGGAATCAAATGGAATGGAGGCGCATATGAAGAGGCTGGTTTCGATACTGATGGAATCCCCCCTGTATATGATGCTCTCGCTGCAGGAGAGATTGCTTCTGCTGAAGTATCTGGCCGAAAAGTACGGGAAAGCGTTCCCTCTCTGAGGGGAGCCGGATAGTGATACTGTTTGGTACGCTTTTCGAGGGAGGCGTATGAGAAAAAGACTCTTCATCGGCATCCTTTCTATTATCTACGGGCTTTGTTGTCTCCTTGCGGGATGGCTCGCCGGCATCGACAGCGGTTTCGATACCGGGTACCGGGTTGCGTATCTCGAAATGGATTCTCTCCTGAAGGAGGGTATCAGGAACAAGGTGAGCTTTTTCATCGAGGGGCTGAATATAAAATTCTTTCCACGTAAGGACGGGCATATACTGATCGGCAGGGAAGAAAAAAACCGGCCCGTACTGTAAGATTTTCCGACAGCACTGTCGTTTTTCTTTACAGAACACCCGTAAAAAGCGTTTGTCGCCCAGCTTGCTCCACTGTTTGGGGCCTCCTTTCTCCTACGTATTTCAGGCGTAGAGAAGGAGCCTGTTCTTCTCCTTTTGTCCCCTTTGTGAAGAATTATAACGGCCTCTGTCCCTGCCCTCCTTTATTTTTTTGTTTCTCTGTTTTTGAATGCCACAATGAATTGGTTTTGCAGGCATAATTATTGCTAATTGCCTCCTGTCCGCATATGGGACTGCCTTAATGATGCAGTATCCCTGTTCAGGAATGCTTACTACGAATGCTCTTGAAAATACTATCAGGCTCTCTGAGAAGAAATTCTCCCTCCTGCAGGAGATTTCCACCGCTCTTGTCGCCACCGACGATATCAGCACCATTGCCCATCTCATGCTCGATCTGGCCATAAACTACACCGGTGCCGGGAAAGGGTCCCTTATGCTGCTCAATGAGCAGGAAGAATTGTATATCCTTGCCGCGCGCGGCATCGACATCAGGCTCCTCAAGACGTACCGGGTGAAGCGGGGAGAGGGTGTTGCGGGCAGGGTGGCGGAAAGCCGCACCCCGGTCCTCGTGGAGGCCATCGAGAAGGATCCCCGCTTTCAGGGGGTGAAGAGAGATGGCCATTATAAAACGCGGTCCTTCATCTCCTGTCCGGTTATCAGCCGGGATAAACTTCTGGGTGTGCTCAACATCAACGACAAGAAAGAGGGAGTCCCTTTCACCGAAGATGAATTTTCGCTGATAAAGATCATCGCCAACCAGGCCGCCCTCTTCCTCGAAAACGCCTCTCTCCTGCACCGGTTGAGGACAAAGGCGGCGGAATTGGAGCACATCAACGCCAGGCTCATCGAAACCGATACGGCGAAGACCGGATTCCTCACCCGGATATCCCACGACCTGCGCACTCCCCTCAACTCCATAAAAGGTTCGGTCTATTATCTGCTGCACGCGGAGGAATTGAACAGGGAGGAGCGGAAGGAGTTCCATACGATTATTTCCGACGAGGCGGGGAAGCTCGCCCTCATTGTGGAGAATCTGCTCGACTTCCTCAGGCTCGATGATGAAATGCGCATCATAAAGAAATCCGTGCTGCTCCTCTCTCCCCTGATCGATGAGGTCGTAGGGTCGGGGCCGGTGAAGAATTTTCTTGAGAAGCGTGGGCTGCGTCTGGAAAAGGATATCCCGGACGGCATAGCGGCGGTTGTGGGAGACAGGGTGCGGATCGTACAATTTTTCACCATAGTGCTTGAGTTCCTCGGCAGTTACTGTGAGAGGGGAGACATCCTCCGGATCTCTGCAAACGAGAATGTATCCATCGAGGTTGCTCTCACCGTTCCCCGGAAGATACCGGGAGTGGTAAAGATCCTTTCGAAGTCCTTCAGGGGGGAGTCTCTCTTTCAGGCCGAAAAGGCGGCAGGAGAGAGGATGCGGTTGTATCTCGCCAGGAAGGTGGCGGAGATGCACCGCTGGCATCTCCGCACGGAGGACCTGGATGCCTCCTTCCGCCTCCGTCTCCTCGTTCCGAAGAGCTCCCGGCAGAAGAGGGAGGTGATCATCGATGCCGCGATGGACATGTTCATGGAGTTCCTTGCCGAGCTGCTGGACCTCAACGTCTGCTCCCTGATGCTGGTAGACGAACTTACCGGGGAGCTCGTAATCAAGAGCGCAAGGGGGCTCGACGCTGAAGTGGTCAGGAGGACCCGGATAAAATCAGGGGACAGGATAGCGGGCTGGGTTGCCCTCGAGGGGAAGCCTCTCCTCATCGAGGATGTGGAGAAGGACCCTCTTTTCACCAGGCGAAACCCTCCCCGCTATACGACCAAGTCCCTTCTTTCCCTCCCGCTGAAGAGGGGGGCTGCGGTGATCGGCGTAGTGAACCTGAACAACAAGAGGGATGGGACGCCTTTCTCCGGGATGGACCTCCATATTGCATCGGTGGTGAGCGAGAGGATTTCCTACTGTATCGAAAGGATCTATCACGACGAATATGACGGGGGAGACTACCGGCACTTCCTGGACTCCTTCAGGCGCCTCCTCGCGGCGGAGAAGAGCTACTACAAGAAAAACAGCCGCTTCTCCGAGCTCATGCTCCGTCTGACCGAGAGAGCGGGAGGGGGGGAGGAAGAGGCGGGACTTGCAGCTTACCTCTCCCTGATCTACGATATCGGACTCATGCTCGTCGACAGGAGCGTGCTCGAAAAGGAGAAGCTGCTTCCCA
>JADLDZ010000388.1 GCA_020846375.1 Nitrospirales bacterium
ATGGTGATCTCCGGCATCATGCTCCTCGAGAAGCGGGGGGGCAAGAGCGGAGAGTTCAGAAGAAAAGGGTGAGCTACGACGCCTCCGAAAGGGAGCGCACCAGATGTTTCAGCTCCCCGACCTGTTCCTCGTCATTCTCCTGGAATTTCACGGCAAACTTGATCTGTTCCGAGCTCTGGAACGCTTCGGCAGCCTGAATCCTGATGACAAAGCCCTTCAGCCCGGAGAGGTGCAGCCCGTTGCCCAGCCTGACATCGACGAGCACCTTTTCAAGGATCCCGGGCAGAGGATTCGGCCTAGCAAGCAGGACCAGCACCCCCCCCGTGCTCAGATCGACAAGATCGCCCCGGGCGGTCTCCGTCCCGAAATGGAGGGCCGCCTCCCCGCCCTGATCGAACCGCACGGACCTCCTCCGGTCAAAACGGTCGTCGACAGTCGCCATCTTCTGGAGGAGCGCCTCAAGGGTAAGAGGTTTTACCATCAGCCCGTTCACCCCTGCATGGAGAGCCCGGGCAACCTCGTCCCGTTCGTCCCTCTCCGCAAGCAGGAGGAAGGGGATGTCCTTCAGCGCCGGACGGCTCCTGACCCACCGGAGCAGCTCGTGCCCCTTTTCATCCGGCATCTCCCCGTCGCAGAGGATAAGGTCGAAACCGCCCCCTTCCAGCTTTGCCCGGGCCTCCTCTCCATCGTTCGCCTCCTCGATCCCGAGGGAGGGATAGCTCTTTTCGAGGCCGCGCCTGATGAATTCCCGGGCCGATACGCTCCCTCCTGCCACCAACACTTTGAACCGTGCCATGGGATCAGTGGTACCTCTCTACAGTAAACTTGCTGATCCGCACCCCCTCGTCGGATGGATCGATGCCCGCCTTCATCATGGCGATGCGGAGCTGCTCCTCCGCCGTATCGATCCCTTCGAGGTCGGGCAGCAGGAGCCCCCTTTTCTTGTCTTTTGCCACGATCACCCCGTACTTTTTCGGGTCGAGCTCGCGGAGGTCCTTCACCTCCACGGGTGAGGACAGGACATCCACGGTATAGGAAAGCTCCGGAAGCTCTCTCTCCTGTACGGGGCAGAAACGCGTGTCCTCCGCGGCGGCGCCTATGGCATTCCGCACAATCTCCTGGTAGATCGTCTCCGCGCACGGCAGAAAAGTGCCCACGCACCCGCGCAGCTGTCCGCGGGCCTTCAGACACACGAAGACCCCCGCCCGTAACCGCATCACGGGGGGCAGGTCGGACGGGATGGGGAGGCTCCCTCCGGTGCGTACGAATTCCTCCACCGCCCTTCTGGCAAGCTCCACGTACGGGTGCATCACTCCTGCCTCTGCATTGCGTACTCCGCCATGGCGAGGAGCACCTCCTTCTCCCTGGACTCCGGGAAGACGGCCAACTCCGCCTTTGCCTCTCCAATGAGCTCCCGGGCGCTCTGCAGGGACTCCTCGATCACCCGGTACCGGGTGAACAGCTCCGTTATGCGGTCGAGGTGCCTGCTTCCCGCTTCCGTCCGTTCCCCCTTCGGCACGGCAAGGGTCTCCCTGATGATCCCCTTCACCTCTTCCCTCTCTTTTTCCGCTGCGGCTTTGAGGAGATGGAGCAGGGGCAGGGTGATCTTCCCCTCTTCGAGGTCCTTCCCCAGCCTCTTTCCCAAGTCCCTCTGGCTCGCCACATAGTCGAGCACATCGTCCGCCAGCTGGAAGGCGATGCCGACCTTCAGACCGAAGCGGGCGAGGGCCGCCTCCCTCTCCTCCGGCAGCTTCGCAAGGATCCCCGCAATCCTGCAGGCGGCGGAGATGAGGACTCCCGTCTTTGCAGCGATGATGGTGAAATACTCCTCGCGGGTGATATCCGGGTCGCCTATCCTGTTGAGCTGAAGGACCTCCCCTTCGGTCATCCGGGTGGTGGCCTCCGAGAGGGCCTCCATGATCTTCTGGTTCTTCTGCAAGACGGCGAGCTTCAGGGCATTGGAGTACAGGAAGTCCCCGATAAGGACCACCACCGGGTTCCCCCACAGGGCATTGGCCGCGGGCTTCCCCCTCCGTGTCTCCGCACTGTCGATCACATCGTCGTGCAGGAGGGACGCCGTGTGGATGGCCTCGATGATCGCCGCGAGGGTGGCGCGGTCTTCTCCCTTGTATCCGCAGAGATCGGCGCTGAGGAGAAGGAAGAGAGGGCGTATCCTCTTGCCGCCGCTGCTCAGGATATGCCTTCCCACCACAGGAATGAGGAAGACATCGCTGCGGAAGATGTCCATGAGCCGCTGCTCGACGGTCTGCAGCTCGCCCGCGTATTCCTTGAAGATATCTTTGTTTTTCATCACAGAATGTCCGTCGGTTCCGGCATCGCGCAGGGCGCACTGCCTTCCGGGACATCCCTCCTCCGGCATTCCCGTGTTCATGACTGCCTGCAGCGCAGGGATTCGAGATCGACCCCCGCCTGCGGCAGCTTCTTTATGTCCTGCGGCCTGAAGGCTCCCTTCTCGGTGAAAAAGGCCGTGACATACCGCGCAGGGGTCACGTCGAAGGCTAAGTTTATTACATTTATTCCCTCGGGCGCAACCCGGTGGCCCCAGATAGTGGTTACCTCTTCGGCATGGCGCTCTTCGATGGGGATCAGGTCTCCGGAGTCCATGGTGAAATCGATGCTGCTCAGGGGGGCCGCTACATAAAAGGGGACCCCATGCTCCCTGCAGAGCACCGCAACGGTGTAGGTGCCTATCTTGTTCGCTACATCTCCGTTCCGCGTCGTCCTGTCGGTGCCCACAATGGCGAGGTCGATCATGCCCTTTTTCATCAAAGCCCCTGCGGTGTTGTCCGTGATCAGGGTGACGGGTATCCCCGCCTGCATCAGCTCCCAGGAGGTGAGCCGCGCCCCCTGGAGCACCGGCCTCGTCTCGTCGGAGATGACCTGAATCCTCTTCCCCTGCTCCTTTGCAATGAGCATGGGGGCCGTCGCCGTGCCGTACCCGCCGGTGGCGAGGCTCCCGGCGTTGCAGTGGGTGAGGATGGTATCTCCGTCCCTGATGAACTGCGCCCCCCACCTGCCGATTGCCTTGTTGATCTCGATGTCCTCCTCGAGCACCCTCTTCCCTTCTTCGATAAGGAGCTGTTTCAGCGCATCGACGGATGCATCCCGGTGGCCTTCGAGGAACCGCCTGATCCTCTCCACCGCCCACCTGATGTTCACGGCAGTGGGCCGGGTCGCGAGGAGGGCATCCATGACCGGCCCGAGCTTCCCGATGAGCTCGTCCGCGCTCTTTGCGCCGATATCCTGGGCGCCGAGGGCGATGCCCATGGCCGCGGCGATGCCGATGGCCGGAGCCCCCCGTATCCGAAGCTTCCTGATCCCCTCCGCGACCATGAGGTAATCGGAGCACTCCACGTAGGCAACCTCCAACGGCAGTCTGCTCTGGTCGAGCATGACCACCTTGCCGTTTCTCCATTCTATGGTCTTTACCATGTATCCTCCCGTAAATCCGCGGCAAACCTTTTCAACCGTGCACCGCTGAGTAGTGTAGAAGCTGTTTCAGAGCCTCCTGTTTCACCCTCTCCCTCGCCCTCCCCCCTCAAGGGGGAGGGAATTACTTCCAAGGAATCCCCTTTCCCCTCAAGAGGGAGGGAATTACTTCCAGGGAATCCCCCCCTCTCGATGCAGGGCCAGAGTCCGAAGCTTCCACTGGAAGAGGGAAATACTTCCGGAGAGTACCCTCTCCCCTCAAGGGAGAGGACGGACGAAGGCCGGGAGAGGGGGTCCTGTAATGAGTTCCGGTGTGCAGCCCTCTTTGTCGTCCTGCCGCCCGCATCCTCATACATTCGGAAACACCGCAGCAAAAACAAAGAGCAACGTGAGCACCGCCACAACAAGCACCGTACCCCACGAAATGTAGTTGTACCCCTTCGGATTGACATACGCGCCCATGATTTTCCTGTCATTGACGAGCAATGTTGCAAACACGAGGACGAAGGGGAGCAACAGGCCGTTGATGATGGCGGAGAGCACCATGAGAAAGACAAGGGGGGCTCCCGGGAGCAGGATGACAAGAGAGGCGGCAACGAGCGTGAGGGTATAAATCCACATGAACTGGGGAGCTTCCGAGAAGGTCTTGTTCACCCCCGCCTCCCAGCCCATGGCTTCGCACACATAATATGCGGTGGCGAGGGGGACGATAATGGCGCCGAGGATGGAGGCGTTGGCAAGGCTCAGGGCGAAAATGAGGGACGCATAGTCCCCCGCGAGGGGCCTCAGGGCCGCCGCCGCCTCCGCCGCCTCGTTGATCCGGATGCCTTTGGGGAAAAGGAGCGCCCCGCAGGTGACGATGACGAAGAAGCTGATGATATCGGTAATGGAGCACCCGATGATCACATCCAGCCGCGAGGCCTTGTAATCCTCTTTTTTGATCCCCTTCTCCGCGATGGACGACTGAAGATAGAACTGCATCCAGGGCGTGATGGTCGTCCCGATGATCCCTATGCTGAGCACGATGTATTCCGCATCCCATTTTAGGTGGGGGACAACGGTGTACGTGAAGACCTCGTTCCAGTCGGGTTTCGCCATTACACCCGAAATAACGTACCCCACATACAGGAGACAGGCGGCGAGCAGTATCTTCTCGACGGTCCGGTAGCTGCCCTTGGTGACCAGCAGCCATATGGAAAGAGCGCCGAGGGGCACCATGACGTACTTGCTCATCCCGAGTATCTCCATGCTGGCCGCCCAGCCTGCGAGGTTGGCGACCGTATTCCCGAAATTGGCGACGAGGAGCCCCAGCATCATGAAGAAAGCCGCCTTGACGCCGTAATTCTCGCGGATGAGGTCGGAGAGCCCTTTCCCTGTTACCACGCCCATGCGGGCCACCATCTCCTGGATCACCACCAGCGCCACGGTGGTGGGAATCAGGGTCCAGAGCAGGGCATACCCGAAGCGGGCGCCGACAACGGAATAGGTGGTAATGCCGCTGGCGTCGTTGTCGATATTGGCGGTAATGATCCCCGGCCCCATGACGGACAGGAAGAGGAGGATACTCCTCCAGCGGCTCACACTTTCCTCCTGTGCCTCTTGGCAGCGGGAGGAAGTATCCTGTCGATGATATCGTCGACAGAGACGATACCGAGAATGCATCCCTTGCTGTCCACTACCGGAAGGGCGACCAGGTTATATTTGGAGACGATTTCGGCAGCCACCATCTCGTCCGCTTCGGGGGGGACGGTCTTCAGCTTCGTTTCCATGATCCCGGAAAGCGGTGCAGCAGGGTCGGCCAGCAGCAGCTCCCGCAGGGAGGTAACCCCGATCAGCTTTTCCCGCTCATCGGTGACATACACGTAATAGACGGATTCGATCTCGCCTCCGTCCTTCCTGAACCGGTCTATGGCATCCCGGACAAGGGTATCGGGAGGATAGGCAACATATTCGGTGGTCATCATTCCCCCGGCGGTGTCCTCCTCATGGGCCAGGAGTTCCTGGATATCCTCAGCCTCTTCCCTCTCGATATGTTCCAGGATCTCCTTCGCCTTTTCGGTGGGCAGATCGCTGAGCACGTCGGCGGCCTCGTCGGGGGGCATCTCCTCGATGATGTCCGCCGCCTTTTCGAGGTCCATGGCACTGAGGAGCTGCGCCTGCATCTCCGGCTGCAACTCGGAAAGGGCCTCTGCGGCGGTCTCGATATCCAGGTCCCTGAACAGGTGTACGCCCTCCTCACGGGAGACCTGGCTGATGAGATCCGCGATATCCGCGGGGTGGAGCTCGGAAAGCATCTGGCGCGGCACGGTAAGGGTGATGGTATGCAGCTTCGGCTTCAGGTGCTGTATGTAATTCCAGCTGATGAGGTTGTACGGCATGGAGGTATTGAAAAGCCGCAGCAGTTCCTCGCTCCCGTGCTCCACTCCCAGCCGCCTCAGGATGCCACGCATCCCCACATCGACGGCAACCAGAACGGCGTCGTCCTCGTATCCCTCGAGCCTGAGATCGTTGGCCCGCACCACTTTCGCCCCGTTGGCGTCGACGATCTGCCGGTCGAGAATATCCCGCACCG
>JADLDZ010000389.1 GCA_020846375.1 Nitrospirales bacterium
CCTTTCCCCGAAAAGCGCCGTGCCGATCCGCACGAGCGTCGCTCCTTCCTCGATGGCGACTTCAAAGTCGTCCGACATTCCCATGGAAAGCTCGGGAAGGCGGAACCCTTGCTCCTCCGCCTTTTCCCGCAGTTCCCGCAGCTGCCTGAAGTAGGGGCGTGCTTTTTCGGGATCGTCGAAGAACGGGGGCATGGTCATCAGCCCTTCCGCCTGCAGGGATTTCAACTCCCGGATCCTTTCAAGAAGGGGCAGGAGATCCAGTTCCGCCGCCCCGTGCTTCGTATCCTCGGGAGAGAGCTTTACCTGTACCAGCACCCGTTGTGCCCTGCCTGCCCTCTCCGCATGGCGGTGCAGCTCCTCCGCCAGATCGGGGGAGTCCACGGTATGGATGAGATCGAACAGGTGCACTGCGTATTTCGCCTTGTTCTTCTGCAGATGCCCGATCAGATGCCAGCGGATTCCGGGGTACTCTTCACCGGGGAGCTGTCCCGCCTTTTCCCGGGCTTCCTGCACCCTGTTCTCTCCGAAAATCCTCAGACCGGCGCGAAAAGCCTCCCGCACCGCGTCGGCCCCCACTGTTTTCGTGACAACGATGAGGGTGACCTCCTCCGGTCTCCTCCCGGAGCGCACCGCGGCGGCATCCATTCTTCTGCGTATGGCTGACAGTGTCTCTTCACGCATCGGTATAGTTTGTCGTCTATAGTAGTATCATAGCAAAAAGAAATGCAAGACCGCGTACGTTCTCCCTGCCCGGTTCCGCTCCGGCGCGCCGGGCATTTGAATTGCAAGCTGAGGGCTGTGGTATCATTAGGGTATGTTGAGAAAGAGCTCTTTCGTCTTCTCCCTGAACAAGAAGCTTATCTTCATGATGTTGTCCCTCAGTTTCATCCTGATCTCCATTCTCGGGTTTTTCTATGCCCAGTCCGAACAGGCCCTCTTCCGCGCACTGGAGAGACAGACGGCGGAGCTTACCAAGGCCATACAGATCGGCGTCGAAGAGGTGACGGGCTCGGGGAACACCGATGAGGCGAGGCTTTCCAAGTATCTCAAGGACCTGAACGCAAAGGGGGTGAAGGAGATTTCCATCATCAGCAATGCGGACGAGATCGTGGCGAGCACAAACCCCTCGAAGATCGGGCAGGCCATGACCCATAAGAAGAAGGAGTTGATCATCAAGGCGGAACTGGGCGAGCCCGTTTCCGAGGAGGAAAGGACCTACAATGTGATCATCCCGGTCGTTGCCGGGGGCACCCAGTACGGCTACGTCCATCTGAAGGTGAACAGGGACGACTTCACGGACCTCCTCAAGAGAAATGCCATCAACAGGATCGCCGCCACCGTTATTGTCTTCGGGGTCGGCATCCTTTTCATCATATTCCTCTCCCGAAGCTATACCCGCCCGATCAGGAATGTGGTGGATGCCGCCATGCGGGTGGCGGCCGGAGACCTCCACCAGAACATACCGGTGCGGAGCAAGGATGAAATCGGGCAGCTCTCGGAGAGCTTCAATTTCATGGTGAGAAAGCTGCGCGAGGCGCGCGACCTGGAGGAGAGATTGCGCGAGGCGGAGCATCTGTCGGGACTGGGGCAGCTTTCGAGGAGCATGGCCCATGAGATACGGAATCCCCTCAACTTCATCAACCTGAGCATCGGGTATCTGGGAGACAAGTATACTCCGGAGGACCCCGCGAAGGAGGAGAAATTCAGCAATCTTATCAGCGGCATCAAAATGGAGATCCAGAGGCTCAATACGCTGGTAAACGAGTTCCTGGACTACAGCCGCCCCCTCAAACTGAAGGTGCAAAGGGTAAGGATCGATGCCCTCCTCGAGGAGGTGATGGCGCTCGTCTGGGCGAAGGCGGAAGCGGACGGGATCAGGATCGTACGGGAGTATTCCCTGGAGGCCGACCTCTCCGTGGACCCCGACCTGTTCAAGTCCTGCGTGCTGAATATGATCACCAATGCCTTTCACGCCATGGGCCAGTCCGGGAGGCCCGGAGTGCTGGAAGTAAGGACCGGGGTTTCGGGGGATGAGTTCGTCCTGTCCATAGCGGACAACGGCATCGGGGTTTCGGGGGAGAACCGGGAAAAGATCTTCGAGCCCTTCTTCTCCACACGGCAGAACGGTCTCGGCCTCGGACTCCCCATGACAAAGAGGGTCATAGAGGAACATGGCGGCAGGATCGTCTTCGCCAGCAGAGAGGGAGAGGGAAGCGATGTGCAGTTGTTGCTGCCGTTACGAATAAATGAGGAGCAACAAGTGGAAGGAAGTGAAAAGTGAGGGGCTATGGCAGCTATTGTGGTGATTGATGATGAATACCGCCAGCGGGATATCCTGAAGACCATCCTGGAGGATGTGGGATACGAAGTGCATGCCGCCTCCTCCGCCGAGGAGGGTTTGGAGCTGATCAATGCTCTGGCCGCCGATGTGGTGATCACCGATCTCAAGATGGGGGGGATGAGCGGGGTTCAGCTCCTTGACTGCATTCCCGGAGAGGCCAAACCCGCCGTTATCATCATGACGGCCTTCGGTACGATTTCTTCTGCCGTGGAGGCGATGAAAAAAGGAGCTTTCGATTACCTTACCAAGCCTCTCGAAAAAGATGTCATCATCCTGACGGTACGGAAGGCGATGGAGAGGATGCAGCTCCTCAGGGAGAACCTGCGGCTACAGGATGCGCTTTTCGAGAAGTTCAGGATGGAGGGTATCATCGGCGTTTCCAAAAAGATGAAGGAAGCTGTCGAGGCCGCAAGAAAGGTGACCCCTACCTCGGTGACGGTCATGGTCTACGGGGAAAGCGGGACCGGCAAGGAGCTCCTTGCAAAGGCGATCCATTACAACAGCCCCCGTCGCACGGGGCCCTTTACCGCCATCAATTGTGCCGCCATCCCCGATACCCTGATCGAGAGCGAGCTCTTCGGGTACGAACCCGGAGCCTTCTCCGGGGCGGTCCACCGGAAGATCGGACTCTTTGAATCGTCGGACAAGGGAACCCTTTTCCTCGATGAGATCGGAGACCTGCCCCTGCTTACCCAGACGAAGCTCCTGAGGGTGCTGCAGGACAAGGAAGTGCGCAGGCTGGGAGGGAAGGAGAATACGAGAGTGGACGTGCGCATCATTGCGGCGACGAATAAGGACCTCGAAAAGGAGGTGGCCGCCGGCAAGTTCAGGGAGGACCTGTATTACCGCCTGAAAGTAGTGGCGGTGACACTCCCTCCCCTGCGGGAGAGGCGGGAGGACATTCCCGCCCTGGTGAACCTTTTTATCGGCAAATACAACGGTGAGTTCGGCAAGAGGAGAAAAGGGGTGAGCGAAAGCGCCTTGCGCGCCCTTGCCGAGTACCATTGGCCCGGCAATATCCGGCAGCTCGAATCGGTGATCGAACGGGCGGTGCTGATGGGCGACGCGGAGGTGGTGGGCCTGAACGATATCCGGAGCGAGCTGAAGCTCGGACATGAAAAGGGAGTCCTGGATATCGAAATTCCCGACGAGGGCATCAACTTCGAGGAACTGGAAAAGGAGCTCATCAAGAAGGCTCTGGTCAAGGCCAACAATGTCGCTGCCCGGGCCGCGCGCCTGCTCGGCATGACCTACAAGACTTTCTGGTACCGGATGGAGAAATTCGGAATCCAGGAAGGCTCCCCAAATGGGGAGATTCCCCCCGAAAAAAGGAACTGACAGACTCCTGAGAGTGCTTTCCTCCTTTTCACTACAAGTGATTACGCCCTTCAGATGGAAATAAATTTTTGGTATGAAAGTTGCTTACAAGATAGTACCAAAAATTGAAGAACAGAAAAAGGAGGTGATTCAATAATGAAGAAGGTAATGGCATTGATCGTAGCGCTTCTCTTTACGCTTTCTCTTACTACCATCGCTTTCGCAGCGGACAAGGCGGCCGGCGAGGCAGCCACTCCGAAGGTGGAAGAGAAGAAAGCCGATGCAAAGGCTGAGATGAAGCACGAGAAGAAGGACGAGCAGAAGGCAAAGAAGGCCAAGAAAGCAAAGAAGACGGAAGAAAAGAAAACGGAAGAAAAGAAAGAAGAAGCGAAATAATTCCGTTCTTTTTTGTTGGGAGGGCAGGTGGCATTACCCATTTGCCCTCCCTTCATATGATAACAATGTATGCCGGGAGGTATTTATGAAAAAGGCATTTTTTATAGTGACGGCCCTGCTCTTTACCCTCACCCTTACGGGTTTTGTGGCGGCGGCGGAGAGGGTAAAGGTAAAACAGATCTCCGGGGAGGTGGCTGCAGTGGATGCAGCCGCAAAGTCCATGACGGTGAAGGGGAAAAAGGCTGAAGTGGTCATTGTCATCGACGAGAAAACCACCGTGAAAACGGATAAGGAGAAGAAGTCCCTTGCCGATCTGAAAGTGGGTGAAAAGGTAACGGTGAGGTATGCCGAAATCGAAGGAAAGAATGTCGGCAGGACCATCGAGATAAAGACGGCGAAGGCCGAACAAAAGGGCGCAGCGCCTGCAAGGGCGGCTGCTCCTGCGAAGCCGGCTCCGAAGCAGGTGAAGCCCGGGTACTGAACCGGTTCCGTCGCTGCGCTTTTTCGGCAAGGGGTCCGTTTCTGCGGGGCTGCGGAGCGGACCCTTCTTTTGACCTTTCCTTTCTGCCTGCGATACAATACTTTTCTGTTTCCGAACGGATCGGGATCACTCTTATTGAGGGAGGCACAGTAATGATGGAAGTCCGGCTTGCAGACCGTGTGAAAAATCTTCCCCCCTACCTTTTCGCATCGATCGATACCATGAAACAAGAAGCCCTCGCCCGGGGTGTGGATGTCATCGATCTCAGCATCGGCGACCCTGATATCCCCACTCCCGCGCATATCATAGAGGCCATGAAGAAGGCGGTGGAGAAGCCGGAACACCACCAGTATCCTTCCTATGTGGGAATGCTCTCCTACCGGGAGGCGGTTGCGGACTGGTACCGGCGGCGGTTCAACGTATCCCTTGACCCGAAGACCGAAGTGCTGTCCCTGATCGGGTCAAAGGAGGGCATCGGACATATTCCCCTCGCCTTTGTCAATCCCGGGGATGTGGTGCTCGCGCCCTCTCCCGGGTATCCGGTCTACCCGGTGGGCACCCTGTTTGCCGGAGGGGAGTCCTATTTGATGCCTCTCAGGGAGGAAAACGCTTTTCTGCCGGATTTCGGCGCGATACCGGAGGACATCCTGAAGAGGGCTGTCCTGATGTTCCTGAATTACCCGAATAACCCCACTGCAGCCGTCGCTCCGAGAGAGTTTTTCAGGGAAGCGGTTGCCCTGGCGAAAAAATATAACATAATCATCTGTCATGATGCCGCGTATTCCGAGGTGTACTACGACGGTGAGAGACCCTTGAGCTTTCTTGAAGTGGAGGGGGCGAAGGAAGTGGGCATCGAGTTCCACTCCCTCTCCAAAACATACAACATGACCGGGTGGCGGCTCGGCTTTGCCGTGGGGAACAGGGAAGTCATCGCCGGTTTGGGCAAGATCAAGAGCAATCTTGACTCGGGGGTCTTCCAGGCGGTCCAGGAGGCGGGGATCGTCGCTCTCCGGACGGAGGATACGGTCCTCGCAGGGTTGCGGGACACTTTCCAGAAGCGCCGGGATGTGATGTGTGAGGGGCTCGCCGGTATCGGGATGGAGGTCGGCAGGCCGAAAGCGACTTTTTATCTCTGGACGAAAGTGCCCTCCGGCTTCGATTCCACCTCTTTGGTGGCGCACCTGCTCGAGAAGGCGGGAGTGCTCGGCACGCCGGGGGTGGGCTTCGGTGCTCCCGGGGAGGGGTATATCCGCTTTTCCCTTACCAAGCCGGTGGAGAGGATCGAAGAAGCGGTGGAAAGGATCCGGAAAGCGTTAGGGTAGCGATGCCCTCTTCTCCCCGTATCCAGCACTGTCGCATGGCTATTGTCCACATCGGGATCGGTTCGAATCTCGGGGACAGGAATTCCCACTGTGACAGGGCATTGGAGGATATGGAGGCGAGGGGTATCCGTATTACCCG
>JADLDZ010000390.1 GCA_020846375.1 Nitrospirales bacterium
ATGGTCAGAGGGGAGATGTTCAGGCAAGACGCCTCGCCCCTGTACTCGAGGGAAACCCCGGTGATCTCGCCGCCGAAGAACTGGGACGCGAAAGCGCCCAGACGGTCGGCAAGAGTAATGTACGGCTGGAGCGCTGAGACCTGGTCCGCCGGGATGGACGGGAAGTTCACCGCGTTCCTGATGGTGCCATGGACAAGATAGTCCGCAATCTGCTCCGCCACCGCGATCGCCACATTCTCCTGCGCTTCCTGCGTCGAGGCGCCGAGGTGGGGAGTGCAGACCACCTTCGGGTGCCCCACCAAGGGGTTGTCCTCGGGCGGCTCCTTTTCGAAGACGTCGAGAGCGGCGCCCGCCACCTTCCCCCGCTCGAGGGCGTCGAAGAGGTCCTTCTCATTGATAATGCCGCCCCGGGCGCAGTTGATGATGTACACGCCGTCCTTCATGGTGTTGATGGTCTCGGTCCTGATAAGGCTCCTCGTCTCATTCGTGAGAGGGGTATGGAGGGTGATGAAATCGGAGCGCCTGATGAGCTCCGGGATCTCGACCTTCTCGATCCCCATCTGCCTCGCCCTCTCCTCGTTCAGGAAGGGATCGTAGGCGATCACCTGCATGTCCAGACCCTGTGCCCTCCTGGCCACCTCTCCTCCGATGTTCCCGAGGCCGATGATTCCGAGGACCTTATGGTACAGTTCGGTGCCCATGAATTTCTTCTTTTCCCACTTCCCTTCGGCCATGGACGAGTTCGCCTGGGGGATCATCCGGGCCACGGCAAACATCATTGCGATGGTATGCTCCGCGGTGGTAATGGTGTTTCCCCCGGGAGTGTTCATGACCACGATCCCCCTCTTGGAAGCGGCGGCCTTGTCCACATTATCGAGGCCCGAGCCCGCGCGGCCGATGACCTTGAGGTTCGTGGCGGCATCAATGATCTCCGCCGTGGCCTTCGTGGCGCTCCGGACGACAAGCGCGTGGTAGCCGCCGATGATCGCTTTCAGTTCCTCGGGTTTGAGACCGGTCTTGACATCGACCTCCAGCCCCGCTCTTTTCAATATCTCCACACCGTTTGCCGAGATAGAATCGCTTACAAGAACCTTCATGAATGCCTCCGCAAATATTATTGTGTTCGTGCCGCGCACCGGGCGGACGGGCAGCATCCCCGGTGCGCCCACGGTATTACTGCATCAGTACTTCCTGTGCCGCCGCTACTCCCCTGCCCAGGGCAACAGCGTGCCCAAGCTCCTTCAGCACCATTTCGAGCGCGGCAATGCCGGTAATGACGTCGAAGGTATCGGCATACCCGAGGTGCGCCAGCCGGAAGATCTTCCCCTTCGCCCTGTCCTGGCCGCCCGCGCCGGTAATCCCGTACTTTTCACGCAGCTTCTTATAGATCAGCTGGCCGTCGATCCCTTCGGGGGCCTCGATGGCGGTGACGGAATTGCTCGGGGACTCCTTGGAGTAGAGGCCGAGCCCCAGCGCCTTTACCGCCTCCCGGGTAGCATGGGCGAGCTTCGCGTGCCGCGCAAAGACGTTCTCCAGACCCTCTTTCTGCAGTATCTTGATGGCCTCGTTCAGACCGATGATCAGCGTCACTGCGGAGGTGAAGTTCGTCTGGTTCTTTTCGAGGTTCTCCCGTTCCTTTTTGAAATTGAAATAGAAGCGCGGCATCTTCGATGTCCCGTTCCTCTTCCACGCCTTTTCGCTCACGCTGACAAAGGCGAGGCCCGGGGGGAGCATGAGCCCCTTCTGGGAGCCTCCGATCATGATATCGATGCCCCATTCGTCCGTCTTCAGGTCCTGAGCCACAAGAGCGCTGATGGCGTCCACGATGAACAGGGTGTTGTCAAAGTTCCTGACGACCTTGCCTATCCCTTCGATGTCATGGTAGACGCCGGTGGACGTCTCTGTCGCCTGCACGAAAACCGCCTTGATGGAGGGGTCTTTCTTCAGCGCCGCCTCCACCATTCCCGGCTTGATGGCGTAGCCCCAGTCCACAGTGATCTCCTCTACCGGCAATCCATATGCCTGGCATATCTTGGTCCACCTCTCGCCGAACTTGCCGCCGTTCAGCACGAGGACCTTATCCCCTGGGTTGAAGAAATTATTGACGGCGCCTACCATGCCCCCCGTACCGGTGGAGCAGAGGATCAGGACGTCACCTTTTGTCTGGAAGAGCCACTGGAGCCCTTTCTTCGCGGAATCCAGGATGGGAAGAAAATCGGGCGCCCGGTGATGGATCATGGGCATTGCCATGGAAAGGAGCACCTCCGGCGGCACCGGTGTGGGCCCGGGTGCTAAAAGGTAACGTTTCAACATATGACCTCCCGTTTATTTGGTTTCTGTGCGTTCTCGTCTGGGGAAAAAGCTGAAATCGCAGATTTACACAAGTATGTATGATAATATAAACCTGTTGACTTTGAAAAGTCTTTTTACAGGGGCGCGTACAGCCTCCGCAGGCCCCTTTTTATGATATGATAAGAGACGGCCACCCGTCCTCCCTGCACTCGCAGCGGGCAAAGCCGGCGAAAGGAACAGACATCCATGGACAAGCGGCAGCTTCTGGCATCCCTCCCCTCTGTCGACGAGGTCCTGAAGTCCCCGAAAGGACTCGAATGGCAGCAGGCCTTTCCCCGGCGCTCTGTCCTCCGGGCCATCCGCGAGACCATCGAACAGCGGCGGCAGGCGGTCCGTGCGGGGGGCGGGCGGGGGCTCTCTCCCGAAGACCTGCTGACTGACAT
>JADLDZ010000391.1 GCA_020846375.1 Nitrospirales bacterium
AGTCCGACTGGGTTTCCGTGGTATGCTCGTCGCCGTACCACCAGTTCCAGTCGCTTCCCTCTGCTGCGAAAACCGCATTCCACGCCTCGGTAAGATCGTTGTCGGGATGCGCGGCGGCGAAGGCCTCGAGGTCTTCCCGTGTCTGTGCGAGGTAGTCCCACGCGAGGTTGTCCTCTTCGTGTCCGAGCCAGACGCCGAAATTGGCGTTGATCCAGGAGCCAGCATGGAGACGGGGGAGCCCGTCACCGGGGCCCTGCTCCCTGAGGAACTCCGACAGGGTGACGGTTCTGAACCTGTTGTCGCTGCTCAGTGCGGAATAGAGACAGCGCAGGAAGTCCTGCCCGTCGTTGGCGTAGTACTCCCATGCGTTCTCCCCGTCGAGGATGATGGGAACGATATAGTCCCTGTCGCCGGGGAGAGTGTTGCGTATCTGGGCGAGCTTCCCCATGAAGTCGTCCACCGCTTTTTGCGCGTTCCAGCCGGAATAGGTGAAGCCGATCAGGTCGGAAAGCTTGTGGTCCCGGAAAAAGAGGGAGACCCCTTCGTACTGGTGCTGGCGGTAAAGGGTCGAGGCGTCGATGAGATGCCCCTCGGTGCCCCGGAAAGCCCTTCCCAGTGAGCGGGAGAGCACCTCCTCGTCGGAGGCCATCCATTGTATCCCCTCCCTGCCCGCCGCACGCACCACCTCCTCACTCACCGATCCCTCCGACGGCCACATGCCCGAGGGGCGGTGGCCGAAGAGTTTTTCAAAATAGTCGAGGGCCATGCGTATCTGTTTGACGGCGTCTTCCGGATGGGAGAACCTCCTCCGCGGAAGGCGCACCTGGGGCATGGCGATCCTCGCCGAATCGGTGTCCCACAGGAGGGGGAGGATAGGGTGATAGAAGGGCGTCACCGACAGCTCGACCTGTCCCGATTGCCCCATTTTCCTGTAGGTGGGGATGATCTGTTCCAGGATGGCGAACTGCTTCCCGATGAGCAGGCGCTTCTCTTCTTCCGTAAAGCCCCTCTGCTTCTCCATGAGCTCCCGGAGAAAGGGGTCGCTGTTCCTGAAGAGGGGGTCTATCCAGGTGAGGTTGAACAGCACCTGAAGGTCCAGGATGTCGCTTTCGCTGAAGTACCGGGAGACCCTGACGAGGTCCCCCTTGGTGAACCGGAATCCCCGCTTTACCAGGAGCTCGTAATACCGGGGCAGGGGCTTTATCATGTTGTCCCAGTTCGCGAGAAAGAAGTTCTCGATGATGAACATCTTCTCGTGCTCGGTGAGTGAGGAGGGATCCTTCAGGGTGAGATCGAGATAGCGGTCCGTGGCGCCGTTTTCGAGGTAGTCGGTGAGCTGATCGAGGAGCGAGGGTACAAGATTGAAGGTCTGGTGGACCGCAGGGAACTCCTCGAGGATCTTCAGCATATCGAGGTAGTCCTTGATCCCGTGCAGGCGGACCCAGGGAAGGCGGTACACCCCCGTAAAGGGGTCTTTGTAATACGGCTGATGCATATGCCAGAGAAAGGCGATGTGAAGGGGTCTATCGGTCATCTTCTTTAAACTGGAATATGTATTCGTCGGGTCTGGCCAGCCCGTATTCCTCTCGTGCGTGTTTCTCTATGTAGAAATGGTCCTCTTTCAGGGCGCCGACCTGCGTGCGCAGCGCATGGTTCTCCTTCTCCAGCGCGCCGATTTCGGACTCGATCTTTTTCCTGACCTTGGTAAGATGGTAATACTTGATGAAGCCCATATCCCCGAAGACAAGGGTGGAGCAGACGTAAAGGAGCGCGGCGGAAACGAGGGTGAAAAAGATGAAGTTCCGCTTTTTCCGCTCCGCCGTGACCTGCTGCCTGAGGTTGTTGGGCCGGCTCCTGCCTTTCATCGGTATAATTATAGAATTACAAAGAGGGAAATGGGAAGCGAAAACTTCCCCTTTCCCTCCCGTGTTTTCCCTGCACGGTGCGGGTCGCAGCTTACCTCGCGCCCAGGTTGTAGAAAGCGCCCTTTCCCCTGAAGACCGCGGCTTCGCCAAGTTCCTCCTCGATGCGCAGGAGCCTGTTGTACTTCGCGATCCTCTCGCTCCGGGAGAGTGAGCCTGTCTTGATGAATCCCGTATTGCACGCCACGGCGAGGTCCGCGATGGTGGTGTCTTCCGTCTCCCCGGACCGGTGGGAGATGACGGCGGTGTACCGGGCCCGCTTCGCCATTTCGATGGCGTCGAGGGTTTCGGTCATCGTGCCGATCTGGTTGAGCTTTATCAGGATGGAGTTGGCGACCCCTTTGCCGATGCCTTCTTTCAGGATTTTCGTGTTGGTGACGAAGAGGTCATCCCCCACCAGCTGCACCGTGGAGCCGAGCTTCTCGGTCAGGAGCTTCCACCCTCCCCAGTCATTTTCTGCAGTGCCGTCCTCGATGGAGAGGATAGGGTACTTCTCGACCAGCTTCCCGTAGTAGCCCACCAGGTCGGCAGCCGAGATCTTCCTGCCCTCAAAGGTATACTTCCCCTTGTCGAAGAATTCGGAGGAGGCCACATCGAGGGCGAGGAACACGTTTTTGCCCGGAGCATATCCGCTGTCCTTGATCGCCTGGATGATAAGGGAGATCGCCTCCTCGTTCGTAGCGAGGTTGGGAGCGAAGCCCCCCTCGTCGCCCACCGCGGTATTCAGCCCCTTCTTTTTGAGAAGTGATTTCAGGGTGTGAAAAATTTCGACTCCGGCCCTCAAGGCCGAGGCAAAGGTATCGAAGCCCGCGGGCATGATCATGAACTCCTGGATATCGAGGTTGTTGTCCGCGTGGGCGCCGCCGTTCATGATATTCATCATGGGAACAGGGAGTTCCCTGGCATTGCATCCGCCGATGTACTTATAGAGGGGCAGCCCCGCTTCCAGGGCGGACGCATGGCATACCGCCATGGAAACGCCGAGAATGGCGTTGGCGCCGAGCTTGCCTTTGTTCTCGGTGCCGTCCA
>JADLDZ010000392.1 GCA_020846375.1 Nitrospirales bacterium
CGGAGTGTTGATCTCCAGCCGGGCGAGACGCCGCATCAGCCTCCGCTCCGCAGCCCGCTCGATACCGAGGCGGGATACCCGCACTCCCCTCTCTCTGTCCGGCTCCCTCCGCCTGCCTGTTGCTGCGCCGACAAGGGCTGCTCCGCGCATCGTCTTTCCGGCATGCAGCACCCTCCACCCGCAGGCAAAAGCCTTTCCGGAAACCCCGAGGGAGTCCAGCTCCCGAAAAAGGATCTCTCGTGCTTCCTCCGGAGTGGTGCAGGGGAGTGTTTCGACGGGAAGAAGGGGGGCTGCCGCAGGCTCCTGCTTCATTTTCTCAACGGTAACGACAATGGTGTCGGGCTCTCCCCGCGGGTGGCCGAGCGCCCTGAGAGCGTATTCCTTGATGATCCCCTCTACCTCCTCCCGGGTATACAGCCCCTCCGCCCCTGAAATATGCATTTCATCCGTTGCGGCGGCCGGTGCAGCGGTGCGCTGACGGGTGGCCCCGGAGCGTTTTTTCGATGCCCTCATCCGTACATTCCACATGGTGAAATTATACCGCCGCGGATGTTTTTTTGTGCAAGTAAAAAATCCAACTGTCTTTACAAAGGCTTGTATTTCCCAGTACAATCAAGGAGTATGAAAACAGTCAGACTCGCCTTGTGCCAGATCAACCCCACGGTGGGTGATCTCGCCGGAAATGTCGGAAAAATAACGGAATACATCGAAACTGCGTCGCGCCACCACCCCGATATCATCGCTTTTCCCGAGCTTGCGGTTACCGGCTACCCGCCGGAAGACCTGCTCCTGAAGCCGCAGTTCATCAACGATACCCTCGAAGCCCTGCACGCGATACGGGAAAGGGTGGAGGATTTCCTGGTGATCGTGGGCTTTGTGGACAGAAGGGATGATATCTTCAATGCGGCCGCCCTCCTGCACAACAGGCGCATTGTCGATATCTACCACAAGATTCATCTCCCCAACTACAGCGTCTTCGACGAGAACCGGTACTTTCAAACGGGGGCGCGCTGTCCGGTGTACCGGATGGGAGAGGTCCTCTTCGGCTTCAATATCTGTGAGGACATCTGGTATCCAGGGGGACCCACCGCTGTCCAGGCGCTGGCAGGGGCCGAGCTCATCATCAATATCAATGCCTCTCCCTACCATATCGGGAAGTCCGGATTCAGAGAAAAAATGCTCTCCACCAGGGCGTATGATAACAGCGTGGTGATCGCTTACCTGAATATGGTGGGCGGCCAGGACGAGCTCGTCTTTGACGGTCACAGTCTGGTGGTGGACCAGAACGGGGATTTTATCACTGCCGGCAAAAGGTTTGAAGAGGATATGCTGGTCGTGGACCTGGACCTGGAGGCGGTGTTCATGAAGCGGCTCCACGACCCTCGCAGGAGGCAGCAGACAAAAGCACTGAAAAGAGAGGGGGTGGAGGAGATCTCCCTTGCCCGTACACCCGGGAGCACCGAAGCCCTGCAGCCTCTTCCTCCGCGGAATATCTCCCGCCTCTCCTCCTGTCTCCTGGAGGAAGAGGCTTACAATGCCCTCGTTTTGGGGACGAGGGACTATGTAAGGAAGAACGGGTTCAGGCAGGTCTGCATCGGTCTGAGCGGCGGGGTCGATTCCGCGCTGGTGGCCGCCATCGCGGCGGATGCCGTCGGAAAGGAGAATGTCGCCTGCGTCTTCATGCCCTCTCCCTTCACCTCACGGGAAAGCAGGGAGGATGCGGAGGAGCTCGCGCGGAACCTGGGCATCCGTCTGACCGAAGTGCCCATTACCGCGGCCTTCGAGGAATATATCGGGATGTTGCGGCCCGTGTTCGGGGACCTCCCGGCCGATACCACCGAAGAAAACCTCCAGGCGAGGATACGGGGTACGGTCCTCATGGCTCTTTCCAACAAGTTCGGCTGGCTCGTCCTCACCACGGGAAACAAGTCAGAAATGAGTGTAGGCTATGCAACCCTCTATGGGGACATGGCAGGCGGCTTTGCGGTAATTAAAGATGTGCCGAAGACGCTGGTCTATGCCTTGTGCCGATGGAAAAACGAAAAGGAGGGGCGGACGGTCATTCCGGAGCGTATCCTGGTAAAGGAGCCCACTGCCGAGCTGCGGCATGACCAGAAGGATACCGACAGCCTGCCGCCGTATGACGTGCTCGATCCCGTTCTGAAGGCATACATCGAAGAAGATAAGGCATTTGATGAAATCGTTGCCCTCGGAGGAGACGAGGAGCGCACCAGGCGGGTCATCAGGATGGTGGATATGAGCGAATACAAGAGACGACAGGCCCCTCCCGGGATAAAGATCACTCCCCGCGCCTTCGGACGGGACAGAAGGTTTCCCATTACGAACAGATACAGAAGCTGGTAGTGCTCGACGCGTCTGCAGGAGAAGCCATATACCGGACTGGAGCAGAAGAGAGTGTGCCTGCACACTCGGGAGGAGGAAATCCATGAGAAAAACCGTCAGAAGCGCGCGGCTTCCCCGGCCTGCAGGACCGCCCTGGATCGCTGCAGCGGGATTGTTGTTTGTTTTTTTCTTTTTTTCAATAGCTTGCATCCAGGGCGCGGACAAGCCGCAGGGGACACCACAGGCCTTTCACTTTGCCAAAAACCCTGAAATCCAGCAGGTAAAGCCGAAAAAGCCGGTACGGATCAAGCTCCACCGTGGTGCGAAGGGAGAGTACTCCTGGGACCTTTCCGGCGATAGTGTGGATGACGTGGTAAGGGCGGACAGCCGCTTGAGAAAACTCTTGAAAGTGGAGTAATATCACAAACAAATCCACTTCTCACTTCACTTCATCGATGGAGGATTGCATGGAAAAATTTTCTGTTAGAGAGGTTCTGGAGCAGGCGGTGCAGACGGAAAGGCTCGGATACCAGTTCTATACCATGATGACCGGGAGATTCAAGGAGAAGGAGCCCGGAATGGCGAAGCTTTTCTCCACCCTTGCAGAGAAGGAGGTGCGGCATGAGAAGACCTTCTCCGAGCTCAAGAACCTGATCGGGGAGAGCGAGCCCGAGGGATGGGAGGAAGTTTCCCAGTATATGAGGGCCGTGGTGGAATCGGAGTTCTTCCTGGGCAAGAACAAATCCCTCCCCTCCATGGAAGGGATTCTGACCGTGGAGGATGCCGTCAATTTCGCCGTCGGCTTCGAAAAGGAGACCCTCCTCTATTTCTACGGGCTCCGCGATGCAGTAAAAGAAAAGGATGTGGTGGACGAGATCATCAACGAAGAGAAGAGCCATATCCGGTGGCTGATGTGCTTCAAAGGTGCTTTTACCGGCAAGAGTGTACCCGGCTGTGAAATCGCGTAAGACATGCTCCGGGAGATATGGATGAGGACAGAAAGCGAGCTGGAGTGCCCGGTACACTATATATCGTTTCCACCCCCATAGGGAACATCGAGGATATTACCCTCAGGGCGCTGCGGGTCCTGAAGGAGGTGGATCTCATTGCAGCGGAGGACACCCGCCACTCCCTCAAGCTTCTCCACCGGTACGGTATAGCAAAGCCTGTCATAAGTTACTGGTCTGAAAAAGAAAAAGTAAGGGCCGCCCAGATCCTGGAGAAACTCCTCTCCGGGCAGTCCGTCGCCCTTGTCTCTGATGCGGGCACCCCCGGCATTTCCGATCCCGGGGCGGTATTGATACAGAAGGCGATCGGAGAGGGAGTCCCTGTCATTCCCCTCCCCGGACCCTCCGCCTTCGTAGCCGCCCTTTCTGTTTCGGGCCTTTCCACGGAAGAGTTCACCTTTCTCGGTTTCCTTCCTCCGAAGACAATCCAGCGGCAAAAGAAACTCCGCGAAATCATGCTGGAGCCCAGGACCCTGGTCTTTTACGAGGCTCCTCACCGTGTGCTCGACACTCTTTCCGATATGAGGACGGTTTTCGGAGAGAGACCCGCGGTCGTGGCGAAGGAAATTACGAAGATGCACGAGACGGTGGTGCGCGGAGCACTGTCCGGGGTTATTTCCTCCCTCGAGGCAGGCGTCATTGCGGGAGAGTATGTAATCATGGTGGAAGGGAAGAGAAAGGAGAGCGCGGGCATGGAGGAGGTCCTCGGGGAAATCCGTGCCCTGCTGAGGCGGGGGAAAGGCCGAAAAGAGGCGGTAAAACAGGTTGCGGAAGAATACGGGCTCAGCAGGAAGGAGCTCTATGATAGATCGCTCCATGAAAAGGGGAGTGAAGGCGGTGGGCAGGGGGAGGACATTTCGTAACTTGTAGCAGATGCTACTGACAGGGAAAAGAGCTGAGGCATAAAATGATTATAAAAGGAAAAAAGAAGGGAGGTGAAGCATCGGAGGTGCAGGCGGTTCTGTTGGCCGGAAAGGGTGCCCCGTCTCCTCCGAAGAAAGAAATCGTCTGGACGAGTCTCTTGCTGGTTGACTGAAGGGAAGGGGGAGGTCCTATGAGAGGGGACTGAACCCGGAGGACTAAACAAAGAACAAACCAGGGAGGTTTACAATGGCAATGAAAGATGAAATGAACGGTCTGGTGCGGGTCGCTACCGCTTTACAGCACAAGGAAGCGGACAGGGTACCGGTGGCACCTCTCGTATGCGGTGCAACGCATAGAGTGGCGGGTCTTACTTACTCGGAATGGGCCAGAGGCGACAATGTGGAAGCCATGGTCCGGGGGCATGTGGATTCATTGAATCTCCTGGGGCATGATGGAGTGGTCATGCTGATCGACCTTTCGGTGGAGGCGGAAGCCTTTGGGACCGAGGTATTGTATCCCGAGATGAATACCCCGCATCCGAACTACGAGAAGCCCTTTATTTCGTGCGCGGCGGACTACAAGAAGATCGAGAGGATCAACCCCCGGAAGACCGGCAGGATGAAGACGGTCATTGACATGACGGCGGGGCTGAGCAAGGAGATCGGGGGCACCCATGCAATCGTCGGGTTTGTGTACGGGTCCATCGGCACCCTGAGCATGATGCGGGGTCCGGAGAACTTCTTCATGGACCTGATGGAGTACCCTGACGAGGTGCTGGGGGCTATCGAGGTGCTGGATGAAGTACTGATCGACTATGCAAAGGCCCAGGCGGAAGCAGGAGCCCATGCGGTCTGCGTAGACCATCTCTACTGCTCCCAGAGCATCCTGAGCAAGGACCTGTGGGAGAAGTTCGAAGGGGA
>JADLDZ010000393.1 GCA_020846375.1 Nitrospirales bacterium
ACCCTCCGTGCGCTGGTATAATACGGAAGAGGACCATCCCCTTGATACTCGACGATTTAAATCCCCAACAGAGAGAAGCAGTGGAGCATTTCGGCTCTCCCCTTCTGGTGCTTGCAGGCGCAGGCTCCGGCAAAACCAAGGTTATCACCTACAAGATCGCCTGGCTGGTGAAGGAGCGGGGCATAAAGGCGAGCAGGATTCTCGCCATCACTTTTACCAAGAAAGCCGCCCGTGAGATGCAGGAGAGGGTGGAGCAGCTACTTGCAGTGCGGCCGCGCTGGATTTCGACCTTTCATGCTTTCTGCGTCCGGGTGCTGCGGGAGAGCATCGACTCCCTGGAGAGAAGCTTCGACAAGAAATTCCTCATCTATGACGAGGACGACAGCACGAAACTGCTGAGGGAGATCCTGCGCTCTCAGAATCGGCACATCAAGGATGCGGAAGCGGCAAAAGGTGTCATTTCGAAGGCAAAACAGGAATACCGGGAAAATATCATCGATTACATCGCCCGGCTCCCCTTCCCCCTCTCCTCCTTCGCTCCGGTGGCGGAGCTATACCAGGCGGACCTGGAGAGGAGCAACGCCATGGATTACGACGACATCATCTACTTCGTGGTGGATATGCTCCTCAGAAAACCCGCGGTCAGGGAGATGTGGCAGAAACGATTCGATTATATTCTTGTAGACGAGTACCAGGACACCAACAAGATACAGTACCTCCTCGTCAATCTCCTGGCGGGGAAGGAGGGGAACATCTGCGTGGTAGGAGACCCGCAGCAATGCATCTACACCTGGAGGGGGGCGCACCCGCTGAACATCCTCAACTTCACGCAGGACTTCAGCGCCGAGGAAAAGCGGCTCGAGATCAACTACCGGTCCACGAAGACCATCCTGGATCTTGCCAATAAGGTCATCGCGCGGGCGGACCGCATGTGGGAGGGCAGGATACTGGAGCTCTCCTCCGTCAGGGGCGATGAGGGGGAGGTCAGGTACGTGCGGAAGGAGGACAGCGCTGCAGAGTGCTCCTTCATCGCGCGGAAAATAAAGGACCTCGTCGGCAAGGGCTACCGCTATTCCGATATCGCCCTCCTCATGAGAATGTCCTTCGTATCCCGCGGGATCGAGCATACCTTCCTCAACTACGGAATCCCCTACGAGATCATCGGCGGCCCCGCCTTCTACGCCAGGGCGGAGATCAAGGATATCCTCTCCTACCTCCGCCTCATCTCCAACAGGCGGGACAAGACCGCCTTCGAGCGGATCATCAATGTTCCGCCGCGCTCCATCGGCACCCAGACGCTGCTCAAGATACGGGCCAACTACCGGACCGACTGGATACAGGCATTAAGGGATACCCCTCTCACCGCAAAAGCGAAAGCACACGCCGAACACTTCGCGCAGATCATCGAGAGCTACGGCGATACCGTGGAGGATAAACCCTATACGGTCCTCATGGAGCTTCTCTCCGACATCGATTACTCCTCCTATCTCATGGAGCACTACCGTGAGGACTATGAAGACAGGCGGGGGAATCTATCGGAACTTGCCAATGTGCTCAAGACGGTCGAGGCGGAGGGCAGACCATTCTCCGAATTCATGGAGGACAGCATCCTCTCCCATGACCAGGACAGGATCGGCAGCTCCGATACGGTAAAGGTGATGACCATCCACGCTGCAAAGGGACTGGAATTTCCGGTGGTCTTCGTCGTGGCCCTGGAGGAGGAGATCTTTCCCTCTGCCCGTGCCATGGAGAGCCCCTCCGCTCTTGAGGAGGAGCGGCGACTCTTCTATGTCGCCGTCACCCGGGCAAAGGAAAGGCTCTATCTCTCCTCTGCGGCGTACCGGATGCGGTTCGGGGACGCCATGCCCTCCCTGCCCTCCCGGTATGTGGAGGAAATCGAAGATGATATAACACCCTCGGCTCCGGAACGGTTCTAAAGACCTGTTGCAGGTTGCAGCAGGGCGGGCAGAAGGTCTCAGGGAGCCTGCCGGCCCAGCCTCCCGAGGCTTTCCCGTGAGAATTCCCTCTCCGGCGCCTCCCCGGGGAGGAAGGAAAGCGCCTTCCGGTAATACTCCACTGCCTGCTCCCGTCTCCCCTTCTTTTCGTAAAAACGCGCGAGAGCATAGGCATCCAGTCCGATACCCCTCCGGTGGCTCTCCTCGTCGAAGGAGAACACCTGGAGGGCCTTCTCCCTCACCGCCAGGGCCTTTGCCCATTCCTCCTCTCCCTCATGAGCACGGGCAAGCACCGCAAAGGGGTCGAGGCTCAGGGAGAGGAGGTAGCGGGTGTCGGCCTCATGTGCCGGATCATACTGTGCGATGAGAGCGGAAGCGAGGGGAACGATCTTTTTTCGGTAGTGCGCTTCATCCCGCAGGTAGAGATCGAGCAGAAGAGCCTTCAGAGGAAGGGCGCCCCGGTAAGACGGAACCAGTTTCTCCATCTTTCCGACAGCGACGGGAAGGGAATAGATTCCCCCCGAAAACTTCCTCATCTCTTCTTCCGCCTCCGCGACAATGGTCTCCTCACGCAGGAAAACGACGATATCGGCAGCCAGTTGCGCCAGCTTCGCCGGTATTTCCTCCTCACCCTCCCCCGACAGGGTAAAAGCCTTTACCGCAACTCCCCCCACCCCCGCGGAGTAGGCGTTTATCACCCATTTGCCATCGAACCGCGAGATATCTCCATAGACGGCAAAGTCCGTCCGCACTTTTTTGGAGACTCTCTCCACCATCTTCGGTTCTATTTTCCAGAGTACGCCGGCGGCAGTACCGAATCGTCTTCTCTCGGCCCAGCCAAAGGAGGGCTCCACCTCCAGAATCACCCTCCTGACGACCTCCGGGGGTATTGTTTCGATGAAGTCCCTTGTGTCCAGTTCCGCCTGCACCACGGAAGACAGACGCGTGTCGATTTCCCTGTGAGAGGTATCATTAAAAGGGAAGACGGTGATCCGTATCTTCCCTGTGGAGGATTCAATACGGGAAGATGCGGCCCGGGACACGCCCGCCATCACGATAAACACAAGCAGGAGCAAGAGAACTTTCCGCAGCATGATAGAAATTATACCATCACCCGAAAGAGACCATGAAGGGAAACCGTCTGCCTCCCCTCCCCAAGCATCCTGTTTTGGTATATAATTAAGCAAATTATATTTTCACATTGGAGGGATATCATGAAGTTCGAACTCGAGGGGACACTGCTGAAGATGATTCCGGAAAACGAGCAGGAGAAGGCAGAACTGAACCAGGTGTGGACGATCATTATCGGGTGCGTCAGCGAGGGCCAGAAACTGGTGCCGGTGGGAGAATACCTGCCCGGCATAAAAGAAGTGGCGACGTTCAACATAGAATAGGAAAGCAGCGCTTTACGCGGGCCGGATCGCCGGTTCGGAGCGGTTCCGGCCCCTTTTTTCGGACGGTCCTCCAGTCTGCGTCGCTTTCGCCCCTGCGAGGCACGCTGCCTCTCAGCTCTTATTCGTAGACGTCGATCTCCAGGGAGTCGGCCACCAGCACCGCCAGTGCCATGGACAGCTCCTCTACATC
>JADLDZ010000394.1 GCA_020846375.1 Nitrospirales bacterium
CGGCGAGCCCCTCCAATTCCCTTTCCGTATATACCTTGGACCGTGCGTAGGCAGTCAGGGGATGGAGGGGGGAATCCTCCTTTCTCGGGCTGTCGTCCGCACACCCGTACATGCTGCAGCTCGAGGCGTAGATAAAAGACTTCACTCCCGCCTCCTTCGCACGTTTCGCCAGGGCCACGCTGGTGCGGTAGTTGATGTCGAGGGTGACCTCTTCAAAAGTGTTGCCCATCGGGTCGTTGGAAATGGCGGCCAGGTGGACAAGGGCGTCCACCCCCTCCAGGAATCCCTCCGGAAGTTTTCGCACATCCCCGAAATACTGGACATCCACCCGGCACTCGGGGAGAATGCAGGCGTTGGTGAGGCAGTTTGCGAAGAAGCCCGTATCGAGCCCGATCAACGTCGCGTCGGGGTAGGAGGAACGAAGGCGTTCCACCACGCACGGCCCGATGTACCCCATGTTGCCCGTAACCAGTATTTTCATGGCCGGTATCTCCTTTTTTCCTGTTCCCGGGACCTGTTTCTTGACGTTGTGCCGGCTTTCCCTGAAGGACAGGGGAATCAGCACGTGAGGATATTCTTTACGAAGCGGGCTATTGCAGGGGCGGCCGTCAGCCCCGGCGACTCGATGCCCACCAGGTTCACAAACCCCGGCATATCCTCGCTGATGAGGAAATCCCGGAAGCCTTCCCCCCTGGCCTGAAGCTTCGGCCTGATGCCCGACATGTCGGGGATGATATCCTCCCTGCGGAGGAAGGGCAGGAACCTGGCCGCGGAGGCGTAGAACATATCCGCCTTCTCTCCGGCGACCCGGTAGTCCTCCACCCTTTCGGTGTAGGCGGCGTCGGGGCCCAGCCGCATGCGTCCGGCGAGGTCGAGGGTAAGGTGCACTCCCAGCCCCACGTGGTTCTCTTCCGGCACGGGGTAGACCAGCCTTCCGACCATGCCCCTCTTTGCGCCGTCGATGCTGAAATAGTCTCCCTTGCAGTAGTGCAGCAGGTAGTGCTTTCCCACCATACGGGCCACCACATCGGATTGGAGGCCCGCTGCATTGACGACTCTTTCCGAGGTAAAGGCGAAATACTCCCCCTGTGCATTGACGGTGGTGATCCGGTAGCCCCCGGCCATCCCCTCCACCCCGATTACCAGGGTATGGTACACGATCTCGGCTCCCCTCTCTTTTGCCGTGTGCAGGAAGTAGTCCATGAGGGAGTGGGCGCTGAGGATGCCCGTTTCGGGGGAATAAAGGGCGGCGAAGGCCTTGATATTCGGCTCCAGTGCCCGCACCTCCCTTTCCTCCAGAAGGGAAACGGACTCCACCCCGTTCTGGAGGGCGTTCCGGTATAACTGCTCGATCTTCTCTCTCTCTCTCTCCGAAGCGGCGATGAGCAGCTTCCCCGTCTTCCGGTGGGGGAGGGCATGCTTTTTGCAAATCTCGTAGAGCATCTCCCTCCCCTCGACGCAGAGCCGCGCCTTCAGCGAACCGGGAGGATAGTAGAGCCCCGCGTGGATCACCTCGCTGTTCCGTGAACTGGTTCCTCTGCCATGGGACTCGTTCTTCTCAAGAATATAGATACCGGACTTTCCGTCCGCCAGCGTGGCGGCGACGGCAAGCCCCACCACTCCCGCTCCTATGACCGTTACATCTGCATCCATCGCATTCCTCCGCGCATCCCGCGCCGGCCCCCGTTTTCCATCCCTGCTACCACACCTTCCACGGAGGCGATCCCGAATTCCAGAGCTCCTCGAGGTAGGCCTTGTCGCGCAGGGTGTCCATGGACTGCCAGAAGCCGTAATGCTTGAAGGCGGACAGCATTCCGTCCCGCGCCAGACTCATCAGGGGCTCCTGCTCCCACACCGTCATGTCGTCGTCAATATAATCGATCACGGCCGGCTCGAGGACGAAAAAGCCCCCGTTGATCCACGCCCCGTCCCCCTTCGGCTTTTCCCTGAAACTGGTGATCCTGCTCTGCCCCGCTTTCAGGCTGATGGCACCGAAACGTCCGGGCGGCTGGACGGCGGTCAGGGTGGCCAGGGTATCCTGGAGCCGGTGGAACTCCACCAGCTGCCGGATGTTGATGTCGCATACGCCGTCGCCGTACGTGAAGCAGAAAGCCCCGTCGCCGATGTAGTCCCTCACCCTTTTGAGGCGCCCCCCGGTCATGGTCTGCTCCCCGGTGTCCACCAGTGTCACCTTCCAGGTTTCCGCACCGTTCTGGTGCACGGTGAATTTGTTCCGCTTCATATCGAAGGTGATATCGGACATATGGAGGAAGTAGTCGGAAAAGTATTGTTTGATCATATGTCCCTTGTGGCCGCAGCAGATGATGAACTCATTGAGGCCGTGCGCGTAGTAAATCCTCATGATATGCCACAGGATGGGCTTGCCTCCTATCTCCACCATGGGCTTCGGGCGGGAGACCGTCTCTTCGGAAAGACGCGTCCCAAGACCCCCTGCAAGAATCACCACCTTCATGACAGGACCTCCCAGAAAGAAAAGTGAAAGGGGAGAAGCGTTTCCACTTCTTGCGGGTGACTTCTCACTCCCCGTTTTTTTCAATGCTCCGCCTTCTCGGTTACAGAAGCGTAACCGGGAAGACGACCCCCGCTGTGGCGGCCGGGGA
>JADLDZ010000395.1 GCA_020846375.1 Nitrospirales bacterium
ATATACACCTGTGCGCTGACGGTGGAGCTGCGATGAACCGGGAGAAATTCAAGCTGATCGGCTTCTATGTGCTGGCGGTGCTGATCCTGGTGCGGTTTGTCATCGTCCCGTACCGGCATGCCCTGGAAGAAAAGAGAACGCTCCTCGGGGAATACACGGAGACCTACCGGATGCGGGCTGCTTCCCTGGAGAGGTTCCGGGAGGGAGAGAAAGCGAAGAGCGAAAGGAACAGCGCCGCGGAGACCTCCCTCCTGAAATCCGTATTCCCCAGGACGGAGCCGTACGCCTCCCTCCAGGCGGAGCTTGTCAGGGAGATTACGACCCAGGCGGAGAAAGAGGAGTTGACCGTGCTAAATTTCGAGTTCCCCGATCCTGTCCTCTTCAAGACGATCAGCGAGGTGACGGTGGTTATCCGGCTGAAGGGCGAGCAGAAAGGAGTGGTGGCCCTGCTCCGGGAGATGGAGAAAGCGGACGGAAAATACATCATGAAGAGGTTCGAGAACGCACGGAGCGGTCAGGATACCCTCTGCAGCATGACGGTCTCCGCGTTCAGGAGGGAGAAGTGAAAAAGGCGGCTCTCCTGCTCAGGAAGTATGCGCTCGATGCGGGCTTTCTCGTCCTGTGCGTCGTGGCGGCCCTTTCTCTTTCGGAAAGGCCGAAGCCGGACTACCGTGCGGAGCTGAAAGCTGTACGGAAGACGGAATATAAGAATGATGCGGTAGTCCCCGCCTCCACGGGAGGGCGACAGGAAAAAGGTGAGCCGAAGGAGTGGGGGAGAGAGAAGGAGGCTCCTGGCCGGAGTGCGTACAAGAGCCTGGAGGCGCGCAACATTTTCGACCCGGAGGGGCACTACGAAAAACCGAAGGAGTTGAAGGCGCTTCCTGAAAACCCGTATAATCTCATTGCCGTTTTCCAGGGGAAGGAAACGAGGGCGGTCCTGCGGGAATACACCGGTGCCATGGTCTCCCTGAAAGTAGGCGACAGGATGGCGGACGGTTTTGTCGTGTCCGGCATCGGCCGGCTGCAGGTCACCGCGAAGAAAGGCAAAGAGAGGAAAGTGTACCGGATATTCGACGTGAAGCAGCAGGAGCAGAAGAAGCAATAAGGGGAGGAAAATGTCCAGTGTCGTAAAAAGTATCGTTGCCGTATTGATCTGTGGTGCGCTCTTCGGGTGCGCCTCTGCAAAGGGAGCGCGTTCCGTAGCGGTGCAGGGGGAGGCGGGAGCGCAGCCGGCAGCCGCGGCAGCCGCAGGGAATACGGAGCCGCAGAGGAGCGGGACGCCCCTTCCCCCCGAGGAGCCGAAGCCGGTGCATCGGGTGGAGGAGCTGTCGCTTCCGGCCTTTGCCCAACCCGCTCCGCAGAAGAGTCTCCCTGAAACGAAAGAGAAGGAGCCCATCGACCCGAAGCGTGTTGTCCATACGGAAGGCCCTGTTGTCGTCAATGCCGAGGCGATGCCCCTTGCCGATTTCGTCATCTATGCGCTGGGCGATATCCTCAAGGTCACCTTTTTCATCGACGAGCAGGTCAAGAACATGAAGAACCCCGTCACTCTGAGAATGACCCGAGAGATGCCCGCGGACAAAGTGCTCGATATCATCATCGGCTTTCTGGAGAAGCACGACCTGACCGTGGAGGAGCGGGGCGGGGCCCTGTATATAACGAAGACAAAGGTGCAGCCTCCGAAGCCCCCCGTGGACATCAGGATAGGGCGCACCGTCCCCGACAGCCCGGCGGAAATCCTCCAGGTGATCCCCCTGAAATACATCAAGTTTTCCGAGCTGGAATACATTGTCAGGACTGTTTATAAGAGCAATGTGGGCGTTTGGCAGAGCTACAAGGACAATACCCTCCTCGTTTCGGGCCCCGCCTCCGCCGTGCGCGAGGTGGCGGAGATCGCGGCACTGTTCGATGTCCCGTATCTCGTTGACAAGAAGATCGTGATGCTCAAGCTCGTCTACTGGCAGCCGGAGGAGTTCATCAAACAGATTTCCGCTATCCTCCAGGGGCTCAACTTCCCCACTCCCACCTCCATCAGGGAGCCGGGGGTAGTCTTCATGCCGATCAAGTTCCTGAATACGGTGCTGGTGATCGCTCCCGATGAAGAGTCCATGAAATATGTCGTCGACTGGTACCGGAAGCTCGATACGGACGAGTCGGCAGGGTCGAGCGAGAAGGCGTTCACCTATTCGCCCCGCTTCTCGAAGGCCTCGGACCTGGTCGAGTCGTTGGGGCGGCTTTACGGGATCACGCTCCCTGCCGCCGGTTCGCTCCCCTCTTCCGCATCGGCGCCCCCTCCGTCCGCTCCCGCTCCTGCCGTAAAGCCGTCAGCTCCCGGGCAGCCACAGACATCGGCTTCCCTCGCGGTGGGGGGCCTGAGGCTGGCTGCTGACGACAAGAGGAATGTGGTCCTCATCCGCGCCACCCCTTCCGAGTACCGCTCCCTCCTGAACTATATCGAAAAGCTCGATAGGGTCCCCAAGCAGGTGCTGATCGAGACCACCATCGCGGAGCTCACCCTGAAGGACGATCTCAACTACGGTCTGGAATGGTACCTGAAAAACAAGATGCTGAGCGGGGATTATGTCCTGCAGACACTGGGACAGCTCGGCCTCGGTACCTCGGGACTGAGCTACCAGTTCACCTCCAGTTCGGAGAAGGTCCAGGTGTTGCTGAATGCTTTTGCCCAGGAGAACAAGGTGAATATCATCTCGAGCCCCCGCCTCATGGTCCTCGACAACGAGGAATCGAGCATCCAGATCGGCTCGGATATCCCTATCATCACCGGCGAGACGCAGTCCACTTCCG
>JADLDZ010000396.1 GCA_020846375.1 Nitrospirales bacterium
AGCCGTGGTGGAGTCTATCTGTGCAAGGGCCTCTTCCTGTGCTTTAAGGAGCTTCGTGGTATTTTCGAGTTTCTCTTGAATCGCATCGACAACAGAGATGGTCCCCAGTTTCTCCATGGTTTCAATCACAGCGTTCTGGTAATTGAGTTCCGCTTCAAGTGCCTGCTGTCTGTACTGCTTTTCCTGCTGTATCCTCTCTGCCTGATCTCGCAGCCCCTTATCGAAAAGCTCATCAGCCTTATCCTGGTACTCAACCTCCAGTCGCAACTTCTCCTGCCCTTCCCATTCCTTCACCTTTACGATGTCCGCCCCGGCTTTTACCCACTCGCGAGCCTGTTTTTCGATCAGTTCCGTCGGGGTCATCGTTGACTTATCAATCATGTCCTGTATTTGCTTGTTGAGATTCGCTATCTGCCTTGCGGCGGATGCTGCTGCGGATACCGACGTGGCATCAGAGCCAGCGGCCCCGCCGTTTGCTTTCGGAGGCTTTAGCAAGGGCGCGCCCATCACAAGCTTTTTGTCATACTCTTGCAGCCGCTTATTCACCTCATCCCCGAAGCCGTCGGCAAACGCCTTTCCGATGTATTGCCCGGAAAGTTCCCAATTCTTTTTTGCCTCTTTCGCTTCCTCTGCCGCCCCTGCAAAATCAAACTGAAGGAGCTTCCAGAAAGCGTTTGCGAGGTTCGCTACGAGCGCCACACTCTCCAGAAGTGCCTTAACGAAATATCCAATCCTCTCCGTAAGAGGAGGTAGGATGGTTGCCGCAATCAGCCCGAGTCCGCTCGCAATCATGCCAACCACCTGCCCGGCGAGTTTCAGGAACGGCACAAACGGCTCCAAGAGGTTCCAGACACTTTCGACAGCACCTTTAACTGTCAGCCATCCCCTGTAAATCACATCACTTATTACTGCTCCCTGATCCTCAATAAACTTGCCAGTGGATTGTATGCTGGCGATGATGGCATCGTATGCGTCCATCATGCCAGCGCGGAGGATCTGATTTACAAAGGTGTCCACGGTGCTGCTGACTGCTTCCCAGGTTTTTTCGAGTTCTGTAGTCGCAGGCCCGAACCCCTTGAGCAGAGCACCCACGTTCTCCATGACTACCCCCTGCTCCTGCCACAATTTAAGGTGATTCTCAAGGTCGGGGTCCATTGCCTTCAGTAACCGCCCCAGTGAGGCGGTGGCATCAATCCTGCCGCTCATGAGCGCCCGTATTTCCGTTGCGATCTGCCGATCCTTGTCCTGCCCCTTCGTCATTACTGCGAGAGCGTTGGAGATGTTCACAAAACCGGAGACTGCCTTCTGGTTGGTGGCATCGAAGAAAACCCCGGCCTTTGCAAATTCGGTGTTGAGTTGCATCGTCTGCTTGCCGGAGAGAAGCGTCTTTGCGGCGATCTTCTCAAGGAACGGCACCATGCTTGCTGCATAGTCTCTCGCCTGCTTCCACATATCTTCAATGTTTTGCCCTTTCTGTTTCTCCATGAAGGAGAGCACCACGGCAGCGGTGGAGGCAACGCCGGTTTTGTAGTCATCGACGGCGGTAAAGCCCTTTTTGAAGGTGCTGACAAGAGATTCAGCTGCCTGCGTTGCGACATAGACGGCCCCGGTGAGCTTCGCCACATTCATCGGGAGCGCCTCAATAGTGGAATTCACGCTCTTGACATCGTTCTGCAAACCCCGGAACATACCGGAGGCCTGCCTCATGTCGTTTTGCAGCCGGGCTATGTTCGCTGATATGTCAACGATGAGTGAGCCGATCTTTCCAGTTGCCATCTATCACTCCTTGAAGGGGAGGAGCGCCGCCTTCAGCTTATCGGAGAGCTTCTTGCTCTCGCGTTCTCTTTCAAGCTCCTGGCGGGCGATGTAGAAGGCCCGCCACTCGGTGAGTTCCCGAGAATCGGTACGGGAGAGAAGGTCCCGCACCGACATCCCGAGTTGTTCCGCCAGGGAGAAATAAAAATACCGATCCCCCCGGCACTTTAGTTTTTTGTCAGTTCCTCCACATCGTCAGCGGCAAGGCCGTTGAGTTTCTGGGCCACCGGGAAGAGTCGATTCAGGGCCGCCGCACTCTTACTGCCGAGTGCTTTGATCTCAGCATCGGAGAAGAGCCGCTTCCCCTCCTCATCGACCAGCACACGGGCCAAAAGCTGCGCCCTGAAGTTCTCCCGGTTTACGGTTACGTCCTTGCCCTTCGTTTCATAGACTGCCGCCTCGAATGCGTCCCTCTCGGAGCCGGTCATCATGCGTATGCGGACAGTGCCGCCCCATTCGGGAACATGCACATCCTCATGCGTCAAATCCTGTGCGCCGAGTATCTGATCCTTGTTCAAAAGCATACGGTCTCCTTTCTTATGCCAGTGCTGTCGAGTACGTCAACGCTCCGGTGATTTCGATGTTTGCCGATGCGGCAATCTTGTTGTCTACGCTGCCGCTGATCGAGAATCCCAGGCAGTACCCTTTGCCGCGTATGTACGTGGTAGCAGTGTCGGTGAGCTGGATTACCCAGGCCCTCTTTGTCCTGCTTGCCCTGTCCGCACGGAGGGCAACCTGCCCGGTATCGGCTGCGCTCATGCTCAGGTCAAGGCTGATCTGTCCCTCGTCCCTGAGCCCTATAAGCTTCTCCTTCGCGGTGCTGTCGAGGTTTGTTACATCGATCACCGATGCGGTTCCGGAGGGGCCATTAAATCCTGTGACCTCTCCTACCTTCTGAGCGGTAGAAGCCGCCGTGCTTGTGCTCCAATAAAACTTGACTCCCTGACCTTCTAATGCCATAGTTACACCTCCTTTACGCTGCTGTTATTCCTTCCACCCCGGAAGAGACTGCTGAGCGTCTTTGATCCTGTCGATCAACACGGATTTCTCTCCCTCCGAAATGTCCTTACTTGATTCGATGGCGGCGACGATCTCCGCGCCCATCTGATACGCCTGCGTCATGAGCATCACCGCGGTGTCTACCAGTTGCACTGCTGCTCCGATTGTCATCACTCACCCCCTACTTTGATGCCGAGTTTTCCGGCAAGGTCCAACAGTTCCGGGAGCAGTCGGGATACCTCCGCAAAAGCCGTCTGATAGGCTGCAAAGCCCTCTTTCTGCTTCACCGCATCTTCGGTATTGATTGCCACAATTAACGCATTCCCGGCAGTCTGATACGCTGCGCGGGCCTGTCCATAAACATTCCGGAGCTTTGCGCAATCGTCGGCCCCGATCTTCCCGGCGTCGCACATCTTCTTGGCGGCCTGCTGCACGTTCCGAAGGGCAATACCGGTGATCTCGTAGCCAGTCACAGTGTCCTTCTTCCAGGTTGCGCAACTGCTCAGGACGAGGAGGGCCAGTATCACGAGCAGGTTGGCTGCTATCTTCCGCATGTTACCCTCCCACCTTGTTTACGCCAGCACGGAGGAAGGCCAGGCCGAAGCCCGCCGCTGCTGCCTGTACCGCGTTACAGAGTCCCGCAAATTCGGGGTAAACTGCCTTCACTCCCTCTGTGATCACCATAATTGCTGCCGCCAAATACGTCTTGTAGCCCTTCAACATTTGCTCCTCCTTCCCGGCAGTTGGCCGGTCATGTATTGCTCCCAGCACTGGTAACAGGCTGGTTCATCCCGCTTTATACAGTGCTGCCCGTCATGGCGGCACTTCTTCCCCTTTTCCGGCACCTTGTGCAGCCACTCCTTATAGGTGAAGATCCGGAGGTCAACCATCATTCCTTTACCTGGAAATGGGGGCAATCCGGGGTTTTCCACCGCCCTCCCCAGACTAGACCCAGGGCCTCCCCGATCTTCCCAGCCTCCTCATAGTCGGGAATAGTGTCGCCGTCTACGGAAACCTTTACATCCCATGTGGGCTTGCCATCCTTCAGAATGGCAATATCAAAGGCCTTCCCCTCGCAGTGCTTACTCTTCAGGGTCCAGGTAACAATACGTCCAGGATTTATCCGCCCCTGTGCATAAAGGGCTGATTGCTCTTCAGAACTCCGATAGGTACAGGTGAACATAAACGGAATACCTGCCGATGCCATGCGCACCGCGAACTCTTTCGCGAGCACCTGCATGGAGGGGATCATGTCCTCTATCCGTCTACTTGCCATAGCCGGTTCTTGCCTTACAGAGCTTGTCGTGATCCTCTTTGGAGTACACGTCATCAATCTTTTTCTTCAGGCTCTCAATCTGCGCTTGTGTTGCTTTCTGGCCGGAAACATAGATGTACCCAAGCAGAGTGTTAAGCACCGCCACGAGGATGAGGATTACTTTCCCGTAGACCGCAAGGACATCCTCCCGGTAGTCCGGAGCTATGTTCCCATCGGCGGCATAGACGCTCGCAATCAACAGGCTCCAAATAACCACCACGCCGAGTAATGCTAGGTTCGTTCTGCAAAGGGTTCCGCGTTGCATCCTTTAGTCCCTCCTATCCCCTGTTCCAGCATGAGAAATCCATGCTGCGCCGGTAGATATATGAATCGTCTATCTCATCGCTCAAGTCCTGATCGCTCATAAGGAGCGCCTTGAAAGTAGTGGCTCCATTCAGAGCCGA
>JADLDZ010000397.1 GCA_020846375.1 Nitrospirales bacterium
CGGTGAGGAGGGGCTCTACCGGGCGGAGAACTATCCGTACGATGCGATTCTCCTGGACATAGCTCTTCCTGTAATGGACGGCCTTGCCCTCCTTGCCAGGCTGCGCGCTGTGGGGAAGGAGGTTCCCGTTCTTCTGGTAACGGCGCGGGGCGAGGTGGAGGACAGGGTAAAGGGGCTCAATACCGGAGCGGATGACTATATCGCAAAACCTTTCGATTTTTCCGAGCTCCTTGCGCGTCTCAGATCCGTCATGCGGAGGAGCAAGGCCAAGCCTTCGCCCGTCATCACCATCGATGAGCTTGCCATCGATAGCAATGCGCGGACAGTAACGCGCGCGGGCAGGCCCATAGAGCTCTCCCCGATGGAATACAATCTGCTCGAGTACCTTGCACTGAACCACGGGAGAGTGGTGAGCAGGGCGGAGCTTATCGATCACCTCTACGATTCGGAGTTCGAACGGGACAGCAACATCATTGATGTCTATATGAACTATCTGAGAAACAAGATGGACAAGGGCTTTCAGCGGCAACTTCTCCATACCGTGCGTGGTGCCGGGTACATGCTGAAAGGCGGGTAGATGAAAGGACTGTTTCTTTCGATACAGGGCAGGCTCTTCCTGTGGCTTGTCGCATTCACCTCTTTCCTGATGAGCGGCATCGGCGTATTCCTCTATTATGAGGTCCGTTCCCTCGTCTGCGATTCCCTCGAACGGACGCTCCACTCGAAAATGCAGATCGTCAGGGGGCTGCTGCACGAAGAGAACGGCGCCATCGAGCTTGAGCTCTCCGAGGTGCTCTCGGGGGAATACTCCATCCCCCGTTCGGGGCACTACTATAAGGTCGTACTGAACGGCAGGGCGCTTGCCGCATCTCCCTCTCTGGCGGATGAGGATTTCACCTTCGCCGGGAGAGCTGTCCAATTTCATGGGACGTCCGGGGAAGGCACCTTTGACGCGACCGGACCCGATAGAGAGCCGGTGAGAGTTCTCCGGAATGATTTCTCATTTCTCGGCAGGGACGCCAGCGTCTAGGTGGCGGAGAGCCTCGTGGACAGCCTGTACATGATAGGGATGTTCAGACGGGTACTCTTCACCGTCGTTCCGGCGAGCATCGCCGTTGTCTGCCTTGTAGGCCTGTGCATCGTGCGTCGTTCGATACGGCCGTTGGAAGCGTTTTCGACAAGAATAGAAGCGATAACCCACAAGACGATGGGCGAACGCATCAACACGGCGAATGAGGTAAAGGAGCTTGTCGGCCTTGCGGGCTCTTTCAATGCCATGCTCGACAGGCTACAGAGGGCGTTCGAATCGCAGAGGAGGCTCGTATCGGACGCCTCGCATGAGCTCAAGACGCCGGTAACCGTCATAAAATCCCAATGAGATGTGGTGCTTCGGAAGGAGAGGACGGGTGAGGAGTACAGGGAGGCGCTGGTGACCGTTCAGGCGGTTGCGGGGAATATGATGTCTCTTGTCAGGAGCCTGCTCTCCCTTGCACGGCTCGACTCGGGAATGCTCGCTTCTGCCGATTTCAGGCCCGTGGTACTGAAAGAGTGCATGCAGGACGCAGTGGCGCTGGTACGGCCCCTTGCCGACAAGAGGAGGATCGCTGTACGGATGGATATTCATGAGAGCCTTGTGGCCTCCGGAGATCGGGAGCGGCTTACCGAGGCGTTTTTGAATATCGTCGACAATGCGGTGAAGTACAACAGGGAAGGAGGACGGGTGGAGATTACCGCTCTGCGCGAGGGCGCCATGATACAGGTGAGGGTAGTGGATACGGGCATCGGGATAAGAGAGGAGAACAGGGCGAAAATATTCGAACGTTTTTACCGTGAAAACACCGCTGGGGATGCAGAGGGAACCGGACTCGGATTAAGTATCGCAAAAACGATCCTGGAGGCGCATGGGGGAGAAATACGGGTTGCAAGCGAGCAGGGGAAAGGAAGCGCTTTCTCCATGATCCTGCCGGACTATGGATCCCCATAGGAGCGCCGGTCGAAGCATCTCCGACCGGATGACCCGTGGAACGCTGTGCGGACGCGCCGCGCCAGGCAACCTCGGAGAGGGAGCGTTGGTGACTGCTCCTCCTGGTGCACTGTCTGCCCAGGGCAGGGCCTGGTTTTCCGCCGTATAGCCCTCTTTGAGATTCCAAGCGCTCGCCGCAACAAAGAGGATACCCCTTCTGCCCCCCATCTCTTCTGTTTCAGAACACCTCACCGGGCATTTCGTTTCCTGATTCCCTTGCCGCTATTCACTGTCTTTTATGAGAGCGGTGCTTCTATACTACGCCCCTGCTATTCATGAATGAAGAGTACCTCTTGTCGATGCGCAGGATATGGTTGATCAGCCAGTCCTTGAGGAAGTTCATCACGTCGGTGTTGATGGACGCACGCCCGCTCTCGAAGTCCTTCTTGAGCTCCACGACTCTCCTGACTAATGCCGCGTGCGCCTCTTTATGGACCGCCTCCTCGGGATACCCGTATTTCTGGAACAGGTCCTCTTCCACCGTGAAATGCCGCACCGCATAGTCGGCTAGTTCGTTGAGGATCGTCCCGAGGACTTCCTTCGACTTCCTCTGGCGCAGGGCGTCGTGCATTTCATTGACAAG
>JADLDZ010000398.1 GCA_020846375.1 Nitrospirales bacterium
AAAAGGCCGGGCGGCATCATCCCCGCCATACCGGTCATATTCCCGGTCATCCCCATCATCATCATGGTGAGGCTGCGGGCATACTCGTTGTCGGGCATCTCCTTCTGCATGTACTCATCGAGCTTCCCTTCCGCCATCGCCATTGCAAGACGGTCGGACAGAAGGTTCATATCGCTCTCCGTTTCCCCGAACTGCTTTTTCCGCCCGAAGGGTGTGGACGGGGGTTTAGGGAGGGGTTTCTCTTCTCTTGACATGGGGCACTCCTTTTTTTCTTGTTGGTTCATTCAGGGTGTGTCTGCTACAGTCCGCAGACACACCCCGGTCCGGCCCTGATACGAAAGGCTAGTACACTGTCACGTTTGAAAGTACGGTTTCACTTCTTTCCCGGCTAACCCCTCCCCTCACCCTCAAGGGGGAGAGGGGATTCCCCGCTTTCCCAAGGGGGAGGAGACCGCATTCCCTCTCTTCATTTCCCCTCTTAGGCTAAGAGGGGGTGAGGGGGAGTTAGCCTCAATTTCATCCCTGACTGTGTACTAACCCCCGGCAATACCGTCGCCGTAATGGTGTCCGGGAGGGTGCAGTTCCCTGATGAGCGACGTATCGAAGATACGGTCCTCCGGGGGGACCCGGTCTATATAGCCGAGCCTCTGCAGGGTGGCCGCGAATTCCATGGTGGAAGAGAGGTACTCGCCGGTAAGCTGGGCGCAGTACTTTGGAGAAACCCGCAGCATCTCGAGGACGAAGTCCGCCCCGACGAACCCGACAAAACGCGCGATGATCTCCGCCGCCTTCTCCGGGCAGGCCCGCATGAAAGCGGTGGCCTCTTCGTGGGCGGTGAGGAAGGCCCGGACAAGCCCGCGGTGCCGCTCCAGGAAGGAGATGCTCACGAGTATCCCGTAGCTCGGGTTATGGGGCCAGAGCCGCGAGGGGGGATACAGGATTTTCCCCTCTACGTACATCCGCAGGGTAACGGCCAACGCGGGAGTCCCCACCGCAGCCGCAACGTCGCCTTTGGCCATGGCCTCGACAACCCGGTCGGCCCAGGGGAAATTGACCACCCCGATCTCCTCCGTGAGGCCGTATTTTTCGAGACTGTCCGTCAGGATGACGTCATGGATGGATCCCTTTCCGGGAACCCCTATGCTCTTCCCGGAATACTGCCCGAGAAGCTCACCCAGGTCTTCCGTCCCGGGGAAGCACTTATCCGCCCGTTTCCCGCAGATGACCGTCCCTTCCACATGCCCGCCCGCCACGCAGCGAATCCCGACGCCGCGCTCTATCCCGATGATCGCGGGAGGGAGTCCTATATAGGCGATATCCAGCTCCCCTTTTTCGAAGGCGTTGACAATAGCGGGACCGGTCCCGAAAAGCCGCCACTGCATCTCTCCGTTGTCCAACCCTGAAGACCGGGCGGACCCGGGAAACGGGAAGGCAGGATCGCCCGCCATCAGGAGTATCGCGGTATGGTAAAAGGTAGAAAGGTGTCCGATCCTTACTGTCAAGGGGGTTCCTCCTCGTGTACGTGAGAAATGAAACGGGAAGCCTATTCTTTTTTCAGTGTCCAGCCCTTTCGCTGCTCCACCGAGGCAAGGATCCTCTTTTTCGTCTCATCGTCCGCCGAGCTCCACACCATGATCTCTTCCAAGGTGCGATAACAGGTGGGACAGATATTCTGCCTGTTCAGGGAGCATTTCTTGAGGCACGGAGATTTAATGCTGTCGCTCATCATCCATTATACCATCCTCAGCAGGCATGCAGCTACACCTGCGGGAGGTGCGGCCAGGAGAGCAGGGAAGAGGAATCCGGTCCCGTTCATTACGTGATCTGAGCAACTCTGCCGTCGGGCTCTCATACGGGCGGTCACCGCTGGTGCAGGAACTCCGCCGAGAACATGTTGGTGCGCTTTTCCCGTCCGATGGTCGATGCGGGACCATGCCCGGGCAGGACTTCCGTCGCCTCCGGAAGGATCATGAGCCTCCGGAAGGAATCCCGCAACTTCGCAAGGTCTCCGCCCTCGAAGTCGGTCCGCCCTACCGATCCCGCAAAGAGGGTATCTCCCGAGAACAGTAAATCCCCCCCGTACAAGCAGATCCCCCCGGGGCTGTGGCCGGGCGTATGGAAGACTTCGAGGCTCAGCTGCCCGAACGTGAGGACATCTCCCTCCTGTACAATCACCTCGGGCTCAGGGAGCGGCTCCAGATCATAGCCCCAGAAAGCCGCCATATCCCTGGCCATGGAATAGACAGGAATCTCGTCCCGGTGGAGAACCACCTTCGCGCCGGTCTCGTTCTTCATATCCATCACCGCTCCCACATGGTCGAAATGTCCATGGGTGCATACGACATAGTCCACCTGCAGCTCCGCTTGCTTCACTATCTGCAGTATCCTGTCCGGCTCGTCACCGGGATCGATCACCAGCGCCCTTTTCGAAGCTTCATCGCCGACGATATAGCAGTTTACCTGGAGCGGCCCCACCACAACGGTCTTGATCAGCATGGTCCTCCTTCAGAAAAACGGGTGTGAAGCAGGAAGGGTGAAACAAGAAGGAAAAGATATCCCTGCAGCCGGGGCATTTTCCTGTCATTTTTTCCCACTCCTCACTTCCTCCTTTTCACTTTCTCTATGATATACCCCATTTCTTCGCTTTTTAGCAAATAGGAGAGCGCCAGGTAGACAACGGCGCAGAAGAGGAGTACTCCACCGAGATACGCCGCCTTGTGCAGTGTATGTCCATGTAGGGACCAGACCCCGCTCCTGACCACGCCCCACCCGGCTATGCCCATCACCACGGAAGCCGCAAGGGTCCGGAAAAAAGAGCGCACGATCTCTCCCGCCCCGATCCCCCCGAGCTTCCTCCGGAGGAGAGAAAAGAGGAGGAGGAAGCTGCAGCCCGAGGCGAGGGTGTTGGCAAGGGCGAGGCCGTTATGGTGCAGCGGACCCATGAGGAGAAGGCTCATGAGGATATTGATCACCATACTGAGGGCCGCGATCTTCACCGGGGTCCTGGTGTCCTGCAGGGAATAGAAAGCGGCAGTGATCACCCGTACACCTACGATGGACCATATGCCGAGGGAGTAGAACATCAGGGCGCCGGAGGTGCCAATGGTCGCCTCGTATCCGAACCTGCCCCTCTGAAAGAGAGTGGCGACGATGGGGACTCTCAGGGCGATCAGCCCCACCATGGCGGGCACCGTGATGAAGAAGAGGAGGCGCAGGGCAAAGGAGAAGTCCTCCTTCACTTTCTCCAGCTCTCCGCGCACCGCATGTTCGGACAGGGCGGGGAGCACCGCCATCCCCATGGCGACGCCGAATATTCCGATGGGGAACTGGATAAGCCTCATGGAGTAGTAGAGATAGGTGATGCTCCCCTCGGGAAGGTACGAGGCGAGGATGGTGCTCACGAATATATTGATCTGGCTGACCGCCAGCCCCGCTGTGGCGGGAATGATCAGGTATCCGATCCTCTTCAGCCCCGGATGCAGCAGAGGAGCCCCGGAACTCCGGGATGAGGAGTCCGCTTCCGGGACGCTCCCCTTCCCCGTCATATCCC
>JADLDZ010000399.1 GCA_020846375.1 Nitrospirales bacterium
CATGCGTAGCTCAAGCAGGGTGAGGAGATTCATAGTATAGACCCTTTCAGGGGATAGGCCGACGGGCCGACAAGGCGGGGACCCTACCCTCTTCCCCTGATTCACTTTAGGGAATCCACAGAGGGAGTGGAATATGGAAAAGAAAAAGAGGAAGGACAAGGGAAAGGTAGAAGATGATTTTGGTTTTATTTTTTTCGACAAAAATGGCATTGAGGAAGTACTCTTTGCGAAGCTATACACTCCCCTGCTTATCAGAAATCCGTCTTTTGTCCGCCCTGCGCCTAATCCATATGGATATTTGTTACCAGCAGTAGAAGCATTAAGGCCAAGCGCAGATTCCCCAAAAAAACCCACCCGAAAAAAGAAGCCTCTCAAAATAACCGAACGGAAATGTTTTGGAGCTTACTATAACCATCAGACAGGACATCTCAGTGTTTCTATTGCGGGGAAGCGGGAAACAATCAATAATCCGCGGGAAGTATTTTGCGAGTACGCTTCATTCAATGAGATTCTCGATGAAATCAGGCCTCTTCCCACTAACGAACTTTTTAATCTTGTAAGCGCTGCAAAAAATCAGGGCGACGTGAAGTCAGCATTGCGGGCCATTCAGCTTGAGCCGACTTACTTGCTCGATAAGAAGATGGCAAATCTCTTATCCGAGGTTATAAGAAAAGCGCGATGGAGCACAAATAGAAAAGAAAGGAGCGAGAATATCAGCCTTCTGAATGATTATTTGATCCCCAAATCACCGGGCGGAGAAACTCCACTCCCTCCTGGCTGGGAGTATGCAGACGAACTCCTTTCGGAGCTTGCGGAACACCTTAAAGGTATTTGCAAGTCACACGTCAATATAAACTTGGCACGCGGAAGAAAAGACCCTATACACCCGGATGACCTTGAAGCCATAATAACCGCTGCAAGGCAGCAAGGGGAGTGGCGAATTAGTACACTTTCGTACTATCATCTCGACCTCCTCATTCGAAAAACCAGGACTTTTGTTGACGACCTCATTACCGCATGCCTCAACGTGTCCACCAAGAAACTCTCGCGAAAAAAATAACAAGCATCCGTCGTAGCAAAAAATGGACAACTGAACTGTGAGTTGTCCATATTGAATTGATGCCATTCTCTTGGCTCATGCGTCATCCTATGCTCAGATTCAGTGAGAAAAGGAGACGCGAAAGAATGGCAAAAGAAAAAGCCCCCACCATTTTAGAAGATGCCGTAATAGCAGGTATCCTTTCAGCAAAAGGTCTTGTGGTCACTCCCCAATTAAGCGACAGCAACCGCGTTATTTATGAAATTAGCGGCGATGTTGAGAGCGCCCTCCGGGAGGTTTATGCAAACGCCCCTGTCGGTAGCCTTGATGTTCTACGCGCAATCAAGGCCTGTCGGAGCATGATATTTACCCTTCGTGGCGGTTCCCGGTAATGGCTACCCTCACCGAGAAACCGGACACCGTGGATGAGATCGGGCAGCACGTCGACCTGAAGCGGGCAGGGGCCAACTACAAAGGGCTCTGTCCTTTCCACTCAGAGAAGACGCCCTCCTTTATCGTCAATCCCTCAAGACAACGGTACCATTGTTTCGGCTGTGGCGCTGACGGTGACGTCATCGACTTCGTGCAACGGCTCAAGAGCCTTTCCTTCAAGGAGGCGCTCCGCTATCTGGGAATCGAGCAGGGACCCCTCACCGCGAAGCGACGGGCGGAGATCGCAGAGCAGAAGCGTGCCAGCGCGCTCATGGCTGAATTCCGGGCATGGGAGGGCGAACACCACCGGGAACTGTGCACGCTCTACCGCTGCTTACAGACTGCCAAACGGAACTGCAAGACCCCGGAGGATATGGAGCGGCTGGCAAAGTGGTATCACTTGGAATCGGAGTGGGTTCGGCGTCTGGACATCCTCGAAGGCCGCGACGATGAGGAGAAATACGAGCTGTACGCCGAATATCGGCGAGATGATGCGAGTCATTTAGCGGCGGAGGTGAAACGATGAGGCACGTTGAAGATTTTGACCTGACAGAGGCGCTCATGAGGGATGAGGAGAGCCGACTGCAAGATGAGGAGACCGAACGCCGAAAAGAGCGGCTTCGCGCGGTTGGCATCGGGGAACTCCTCTCCCTGGAGCTTCCACCGAGGGAAAACGTCCTTTCCCCTTGGTTGCCCTCTCAGGGGCTGGCAATGATCTACGGACCCCGAGGGACAGGGAAAACCTTCATGGCACTGGGGATCGGCTACGCCGTGGCATGCGGAGCGCCGTTCCTTGACCGATGGGCGGCACCTGCACCGCGCGGAGTGCTTTACATTGACGGAGAAATGCCTGCTGTGACTATTCAGGAGCGTTTGGCGCGCATCGTTCGGAGCTGTGATCAGGAACCAGCTGCTCCGTTCAAAATCCTCACCCCGGACCTCCAGCCGGGCGGCATGCCGAACCTGTCGAATACCGATGACCAGGGGATGCTGGACGATCACCTTGACGAAGTTTTCCTCGTCGTCGTGGACAATATTTCCTGTTTGTGCCGATCGGGCCGGGAGAACGAGGCGGAGAGCTGGCTACCCGTCCAAGAGTGGGCGTTGCGCATGCGAACCCGTGGAGTCAGCGTGCTTTTTATCCACCATGCCGGGAAGGGTGGCGGACAGCGGGGCACATCACGCCGGGAGGATGTCCTGGACACGGTAATCTCCCTTCGAAGGCCGGGGGATTATAAGGCCGAAGAGGGAGCACGGTTTGAAATCCACTTCGAGAAAGCGCGGAACATCCATGGCGACGAGACCAAGCCTTTCGAGGTGCAGCTCAAAACAGGGGCCGATGGCGGTTTGGTCTGGACCTCGAAGAGACTGGAAGACAGCCTCACCGAGAGGATAGCAGGGCTATTGCTTGACGGCGTCCCTCAAAGCGAGATACCGGAGTTCCTGGGCGTGGGGAAGGCGACGGTTTCGCGGCACAAGCAGAAGGCAAGGGAGCGAGGATTGTTGAAGGGGTAATGAGTTGTTCCGCGTTCCATTCCCTAGGGGTGGAACAGCGGAACAAAACACAGGGAACGAGGAACAAGGAGCGGAACACTATGGAACAGAATGACATAAAAGCCTTAGCATTCAAGGTAATGCAGAGGAACGACCAGCGGAACATGAGCGGAACAGAGGGCGGAACAGACCGTGGAACGCTCCGAAGGGAGTTTGAGCACCTTTTCCGGGCGCACGCTGCTCGGCTGAAATCCTGCACGACCACGCTTGATGAGATCAGATGGCATGACCCGGAAATAGCCGAAGAACTCCTCTCTCTTTCACGGGCGATGGATGCGGCATGGTACCGGGAGGACCTCCAGGGCTTTAAGTTGGCAATGCAGCGATTGGAGGCCTTGTACCTTCAGGCGCATGAGCAGATAGCCGGGAGAATGCGGTGATCTTCAATTCAACCCTCTTAAAAAATGTTTCTCGCTATCGGGAGGTTAAGGGTTCAACGCCCCGCTTCGGAATCGAAGCGGCAAAGGACCCTGAAAGGAAGTAAGCACGGTTTCACCGTGCGCAACTCATAAAGGAAGGTGCGGATGGAAATGGAGAACAGAGAGCAGATAGTACAGGCGGTGAAGGAAGCGGCGGCGGCTCTGGAGAGCGCGAAGGAAAGCCTTGCAGCGGTAAAAGGCAAACAGGAGAGCGTTACCGGCAGTATTCCCGAACTGAAAGAGGCGCTGGTACAGGCAAAGCAGGTGAAGGAAAAGGCGCTGGAGGGCTTTGTCCGTGATCGGATCAGCCTGGAGACTCTGGAGAAGGCAAAGAAGGCCTTTAACAAGGCCGTACAGGAAGAGGCCGACGCCCAGGAAATGCTCGAGTATTTGGCGGGCGCCGTCAAGGAATCGGAGGCGGACGCAAAC
>JADLDZ010000400.1 GCA_020846375.1 Nitrospirales bacterium
CCGGTCATCCCGGCGCCGATGTTATACCCCGCATCGCCGAGGACCACCACCGTACCCCTCGTCATGTATTCGCAGAGGTGGTGTCCCGCCCCTTCCACCACTGCGACGGCTCCGCTGTTGCGTACCCCGAACCGCTCCCCTGTTTTTCCGGCGGCGAAGAACTCCCCTCCCACAGCGCCGTAAAGAACGGTGTTCCCGGCAATCACCTGTGTGTGCGTTTCCCTGTCGGTGGGAGGGCGCACGACGATCCTGCCGCCGAACATGCCCTTGCCCACGTAGTCGTTTGCATCACCGATGAGGGTAAGGGAAAGCCCCCGGTGATTGAAGGCCCCGAAGCTCTGGCCCGCGGTACCCCGGAAGATCAGTGTGATGGTGTCATCGGGCAGCCCTGCATCCCCGTATTGCAGGGAGATATGGTAGCTGAGGCGTGCCGGTATGCTCCTGTCCACGTTCCTGATGGGGTACTCGCGCTCCACCGCCTCCGCCCTCTCGATAAAGGGGAGGAGATCGTCCACCAGCCTGCGGTTGAGGGAGAGATGCAGGGTCGGGTTATCGTTCCGCTCCTGCAGGCAGGTCCTCGGTCCTTCGGGGCAGGCACCGAAAGAGGCGCCCGGCCTCACCCTCCTCACCGCAGGCAAGGGGCCTGCGGGAGCGAGGTGCAGCAGAGCCGCGTTTCCGATGATCTCGCCGAGGCTCCTCACTCCCATGCGGGAGAGGATTCCCCTGACTTCGCGGGCGACGGTGGTGAAATACCCCATAACCCCTTCGACCCTTCCGCTGAACTTCCTGCGCAGTCTTTCGTCCTGCGTGGTGATTCCCCTGGGGCAGGTGTTCAGGTGGCACTGCCGCGCGAGGACACAGCCGCAGGCCACCATGGTGGCGGTCCCAAAGCCGAACTCCTCCGCTCCGAGAAGGGCTGCGACAATAACATCCCGTCCCGTCCGGATGCCCCCGTCGACCCGCACCCGTATCCGCTGCCGCAGTCCGTTCTCCATGAGGACCCTCTGGGTTTCGGCAAGCCCGGTCTCCCAGTAATTCCCCGCACACTTGATGGAACCGATCGGAGAGGCCCCGGTCCCTCCCTCACATCCGCTTATCTGGACGATATCCGCATAGGCCTTGGCCGCCCCCGCCGCGATGGTCCCCACTCCCGCTTCCGCCACGAGCTTCACGCAGACTTTTGCCGCGGGGTTTGCCTCCTTCAGATCGTTGATGAGCTGCGCGAGGTCTTCGATGGAATAGATATCATGGTGGGGCGGGGGCGAGATGAGGGGGATGTGCGGCGTGCAGTGGCGCAGCATGGCGATATACGGGGTTACCTTGGAAGCGGGGAGGTGCCCCCCCTCCCCCGGCTTTGCTCCCTGGGCGATCTTTATTTCGAGCTCCTGCGCCGACGCGATATAGGCGGGGGTGACCCCGAACCTGCCGGAGGCGATCTGTTTGATGGCGCTGTTGGTTATTCCGCCGTACCGTACCGGGTCCTCCCCGCCCTCGCCGCTGTTGCTCCTGATGCCGAGCCTGTTGCACGCCTCCGCTATGGTTTCATGGGCTTCGGGAGAAAGTGCGCCTATCGACATGGCGCCCGAGAAGAACCTCCCGAGGATGCTCTCTTCCGGCTCCACCTCTTCCAGCGGCACCGGGGTCCCCCCGGTGAAGGAGAACAGGTCGCGCAGATACACCGGCCGCTCCGCAGCGGTGCGGGCATAGGAGCGGTATTCCCCTTCGTCGGGTGACGCAACGAACCTGTTCAACGCAATCACTGCAGGGGATGACCATGCGTGCCACTCTCCCTCCTTCCGGTGGCGCAGCTCCCCCCCGTACTCCAGCACGGGCTCCGGGACCTCGTACCCGTTATTATGGCGTATGAGGAGGGACTCCTCTATCTCTTTCAGCCCGTCCGCCTCGATGCTCACCGGTGTTCTGGTGAAGAATTCGTCCACCAGTTCCCTGTTCAGGCAGAGGCTGTCGAACAACTGGGCGCCGTGGTAGGAGTTGAGGGTGGAGATGCCCATGCGCGCCATCACCTTCAGCAGCCCTTCTTCCACCGCCTTTTTGTAGTTCAGCGCGGCCTGCTCGAAGGGCAGGGGGAGCTCCCCCCTGCTGCACTGGTCATACAGTGTCCGGAAGACGAGCCAGGGATACACTGCGGTGGCGCCGTACCCGATGAGACAGGCGACATGATGGATATCCCGGACCTCTCCCGTTTCGACGACGAGGCTTGTCCGGTTCACCAGGCGCTCCCTCTGGAGGGCTTTGAAAGAGGCGGAGAGGGCGAGGAGCGAGGGAAGGGCCGCGTGTTTCCGGGTGATGTCGATGTCTGATAGAATAACCAGTTCAACTCCCCGCTTTGCCGCGTTGACCACGGAATCCTGGAGGCTCCTGAGGGCATCGGAGAGGAAGGGGAGCGGGGCGGTGCAGGGGAAAGTAGTGGGGATCCTCTCGAAGGTGATGCTCGTCTGTTTTTCTACCTCCCTCAGGGTGCTTTCGAGGAGAAGAGGGGAGTCCATCTGGACTCTCCGGGCGCTCTCCGGCCTCTCGTAGAGGAAATTCCTCTTATGCCCCGCATTCATCCTGAGGGACATGACGCTCCTTTCCCGTATATA
>JADLDZ010000401.1 GCA_020846375.1 Nitrospirales bacterium
AAATATCCCGTAGTGAAGCTGGTGAACGGAGGTCCCCTTGGCTAAAGCGCTCATGGTGCAGGGCACGGGATCGGGTGCGGGGAAGAGCCTCATCGCCGCGGCCCTGTGCAGGATTTTCAGAGAGAAAGGAATCAATGTCGCCCCCTTCAAGGCCCAGAATATGGCCCTGAATTCCGCCATCACCATCGAAGGCGGGGAGATAGGGAGGGCGCAGGTGCTCCAGGCGGAGGCGGCGGGGGTGGAGCCCACCGTGGACATGAACCCCATCCTGCTCAAGGCCTCGGGTGAAATGGGCTCGCAGGTGGTCATCCAGGGGAAGGTCCATTCCTGCATGAAGGCGCAGGAATATTACGCGTTCAAGAAGGAGGCCTGGAAGGCGGTCCAGGCGTCCTGGCGCAGGCTTTCACGGAAGCACGACCTCATCATCCTGGAGGGCGCGGGCAGCCCCGCGGAAATCAACCTCATGGACGTGGACATCGTCAATATGGCGGCTGCCCGGCTGGCGAAGGCCCCGGTGCTCCTGGTGGGGGACATCGACAAGGGGGGGGTATTCGCCTCCCTCTACGGGACGGTCAAGCTTCTCGGCAGGGACAGCAAACGTATCAAAGGCTTCATTATCAACAAGTTCAGGGGAGATCTCGCGATCCTCGCCCCGGGTCTCGACATGATACGGCTCAAGACAGGCACACCGGTGCTGGGGGTTCTGCCCTATATAAAGGATATCGGACTCCCCGAAGAGGATGGGCTTGCGCTCCAGAGGCTTTCCACCGGGTATACGGCGCACCGCTCCGAGATCAGGATCGTGGTGGTGCGGCTGCGCTTTATCTCCAACTTTACGGACTTCGATCCCTTCTTCCACGAGCCGGACGTGGAGGTCCTCTTCTCCCGGAATCCGGCGGACATCGAGAATGCGGACCTCGTCATCGTGCCCGGCTCCAAGAACACGGTGAAGGACCTGCTCGACCTGCGGGAACAGGGCCTTGACAGGAACATACGCCGGGCCTATGAAAAGGGGGCGCAGATCATCGGTATGTGCGGAGGCTACCAGATGCTCGGGGAGAAGATCCTCGATCCCGGAGGTGTGGAGAGCCCGCACCGGGAGATGGAAGGCATCGGCCTGCTGCGTATCGAGACGATCTTTGGAAAAGAGAAGGTCACCTGCCGATCCGAGGCGCAGGTCTCCCATGCCCCGTGGCTCGCGGAATACGGGGTGCCGCAGGAATCCTCCCTGAGGGGGTACGAGATTCACATGGGAGAGAGCAGCGGAGAGCTGGGGCTCTTCCGGGTGAAGAGACATTCCGGCCCCCGCCGGTCTGCCCTGGACGGCTCGCGCAGCGGCAACTGCTGGGGCACGTACCTGCACGGCATTTTCGACAACGACGCGTTCCGCCGGGGGGTCATCAACGACCTGCGCCGGCGGAAGGGGCTTCCCTCCCTCGATTCCGGGGTAAATTACAACGCGCTCAAGGAGCAGGCCCTCGACCGCCTTGCCGCCACGGTGCGGGACAACCTGGACATGAAGTTCATCGAGGGATTGATCGGACTATGAGCCCGTACCAGGAATCCACCCCGCTGCTCGTTTCCCCCCTTGTGCTCGTCGCGGCGCTCCTGCTCGACAGCATCATCGGGGATCCACGCTGGATGCCCCATCCGGTACGGTGCATCGGGAGCGCCATATGCCGCACGGAGGCTTTTCTGCGCCGCTTTTTCAGGACCCCTTCACAGGAGCGGCGGGCGGGACTGCTCCTGGTATTCCTGATCGTCGTACCGGTATTCCTGGTTACCTTTCTCATCAACTCCCTGCTTTTACGGACGGGAGGGGGGATGGCCGCATGGTATGCGCCCCTCTCCCTCCTCTCCCTGGCGCTCCTCATCTTCCTGACGGCGACCACGGTGGCGACCCGTGAGCTCATCCGCTCCGCACGGGACGTGATGCGGCCTCTGCAGGAGGGGGATCTGGAGACGGCGCGCCGCAACCTGGGCATGATCGTGGGCAGGGACACCCATTCCCTCACCGACAGAGAGGTGCTGAAGGCCACCATGGAGACCCTCGCGGAAAACCTCTCCGACGGCATTATCGCGCCCGTCTTCTACCTCACGATCGGCGGGCTCCCCCTGGCAATGGCGTACAAGGCGGTTAACACCCTCGATTCCATGGTGGGGTATAAGAACGAACGGTACCTGCATTTCGGACGGGCCGCGGCCCGCCTGGATGATGCCGTCAATTTTGTTCCCGCGCGGATAAGCGGTATAATTATCGTCATCGCCTCATGGATCGCGTACTGCTCCCTCGCCACGGCCCGCAGCGCATGGAAGACCATGCTCCGGGACGGCGGGAAGCATGCGAGCCCCAACAGCGGGGTGCCGGAGGCGGCCATGGCGGGAGCCATCGGGGTGAGGATGGGAGGCCCGTCCACATACGGGGGCATGCTGGTGGAAAAACCCTATATCGGAGAAGCGAGAATCGGGGACCAGGCAGCGGCATTCATGACCGCTTCGGAAAGCACGGTGCGCATCGTCAAGATAGCCTCCCTGCTGTCGGGCGCGGCGGCAACAATCATTCTGGCTGCGAGGAGCTCACTATGACAGAACAAAACTCTTTCTCCCGGAAGCATACGGGAATGCATGGCGGCAATATCTACCGGGTAGCGGAGCAACTGGGCATCGAGGAGAGCGGGCTTATCGACTTCAGCGCCTCCATCAACCCCCTCGGCGTCCCGAAAAGCGTGATGTCCGATATGAAGGACGCCATGAAGCAGCTCTGCCACTATCCCGACCCCGATACCAAGCAGCTCCGGCTCTGGCTCGCGAAGCACATGGACCTGAACCCACAATCCCTCATCTGCGGCAACGGGAGCACCGAGCTCATCTACCTCGTTGTCCGCGCCCTTCAGCCCGAGAGAGTGCTCATCCCCGCTCCCTCCTTTTCGGAATACGAGAGGGCGGTCAACGACCCCTCGAGGGTATCCTGGCACATCCTCTGGGAGAAGAACGGGTTCGCGGTCAACCCTGACCGGTTCATTGCCGACATGGCGGGCAAGACAGACGCGGCGACCTACCGATCGGCCCTCACCACCTCGGTGGACATGGCCTTCCTGTGCAATCCCAACAATCCCACGGGGAATCTGCTCTCCCGGGAGGACATGCTGAAGATCGCGGATGCGGCGAAGAGTCTGAAGTGCTTTCTCGTCGTGGATGAGGCCTTCATCGATTTCGTGCCGGACTCCTCCATTATCAGGGAGGTCGAGAGGAACCCCTACCTTATCGTGCTGCGTTCGCTCACGAAATTCTTCGCCCTCTCGGGCATCCGGGTCGGCTTCGGGGTCTTCCCCTCTTCCATCATCGACGTCGTCAGGGGATACAAGGAGCCCTGGACGGTGAATACCCTCGCGCAGGTGGCGGGGATCGCCGCCCTGAACGACACCGCCTACCAGGAGGAGACCTTCCGGGTGGTGCGGAACGAGAAAAAAGTGATGGAGGACGGGTTCAGACTCCTCGGAATCGATTATTTCCCCTCCCCGGTGAATTATTATCTGCTCAAGCGGGACAATGCCCAGGAGATCGCCGCCGCCCTCCTGAAGAAAGGCATCATGGTGCGGGACTGCTCCAGCTTCATGGGGCTCGACGGGACGTATCTCAGGGTGGCGGTGAAGTCGAACAGGGAGAACATGCGTCTGCTGAAGGAGCTTGCACCGGTATGCATGGCATAGTGATCGCCGGAACGCACAGCGGGTGCGGCAAGACGACGGTGAGCCTCGGGATCCTCGCCGCGCTGCGGGAGAGGGGACTCCGGGTGCAGTCCTTCAAGACCGGGCCCGACTTCATCGATGCGGGCCTCCACCGGATCATCACCGGGAGACCGTCGCGGAACCTCGACATCTGGATGTGCGGAGCGGAGGAAGTGGCGCGGTGCTTCACCCGCCATGCGGAAGATGCGGACATTGCGGTGGTGGAGGGCGTCATGGGGATGTACGACGGCGACTTCAGCACCGCGTCCCTGGCCCGTCTCCTCGGCCTGCCCGTGGTCCTTGTCGTCGATGCGTACGGGATGGCGGAAAGCGCGGCGGCGGTGGTGAAGGGGTTCATGACCTACGGCGCGCCCGCCCCCTCCTTTGCAGGGGTCATTTTCAACCGGGTGGCTTCGGAAAGCCATTTCGCGCGGTTAAAGGAGTGCATCCGCGACATCCCGGTCCTGGGATACCTTCCGCGGGACCTGGATTTCGAGATCCCCCACCGCCACCTCGGGCTCACCACCGCGGAGGAATCCCCTCTCTCCGATGAGAATATCAGGAAGCTCGCAGGCGCCATCCTGAAGCATATCGACATCGATGCACTGGTAAAGGGAAGCGGAAGCAGAGGGGGGGGAAGCGGCTCCCTGAAGAGGCCGCCGGTCGTCAGGCCCGCCGCTTCCTCCCGTCCATCCCTCGCCGTCGCATATGACAGGGCGTTCTGCTTCTACTACGAGGACAACCTGGATGCGCTGCGGGATGCGGGGATCGACATCGTCTTCTTCAGCCCCCTCTCCGATCCCCTGCCGCCGGACCATGCAGCCGGGATCTATATCGGAGGAGGATATCCCGAGCTGCATGCAAAGGCGTTGTCGGAAAATACGTCTCTCCTCTCCGCTCTCCGTGCCTGGTCCTGCGCGGGAAGGCCCCTCTACGCCGAGTGCGGGGGGCTGATGTACCTCTCGCAGGGCATCTACGATTTCGAAGGGACCTTCTTTCCCATGGCGGGGATCCTGCCCTTCCCGACGCAGATGAAGAAGGGGAGGGCGCATCTCGGCTACCGGGAGATCGTGCTGGAGGCGGAGTGCATCCTGGGCGGAAAGGGCGACGTCTGCAGGGGGCACGAGTTCCATTATTCGGAGATCAGGAAGGGTGCGGAAGAAGGGAGCAACGGAGATGCCGGAGACGGAGAAAGCCCGGGGCGTCCTGAGGAGAAGGCCCCTGCACCGGCACGGATCTATTCAGTGAGGGACAGGACCGGACGGACGCTGCCCGGCGAGGGATACCGCGTCAGCAATACCCTCGCGAGCTACATCCATGTCCACTTCGGCAGCAATGCCGCTATTGCAGCACGCTTTGCACATTTCATACAAGAGAGGTGACGTTCTATGGAAAGCATCATACTGATAGGGCATGGCAGCCCCAAGAGGGACGCAAACAACATCGAGCTGGTCGGCACGCTCCTGCATAACACCATACATCCCGGCTGCACCAACGGGTGCGTCCGCATCGCCTACATGAAATACGGGGAGCCCGACATCCCCGGAGCCATCAGGGCGTCCGTCGAGAGCGGGTCGAAGAAGGTGGTCGTCCATCCCTACTTCCTGAGCTCGGGCCTGCATGTGACCGAGGACATTCCCGAAATGATACGGGAGGCGGAGGCGCTTTACCCCGGCGTGGAGTTCGTCTACACGGAACCCCTCGGCACCCATGAGAAGCTGGTCCATGTCATCATGGAGCGGATCTGCACCGCCGGAGGGGTGCTGCTGCCGGAGGAGATCGAAAAGAAGAGCTTCGATATCCTTACCGGGGAAGCGGACTTCGCCGGCCTCCCCCCGGAGCAGCTCCCCATCATGCAGAGGGTCATCCACTCCACCGCCGACTTCGAGTTCAGGAAGACCCTCACCTTCCACCCTGAAGCGGTCGCTGCGGGGCTCGCCGCCATAAAGGCGGGAAAGGACATCCTGACCGACATCGAGATGGTGCGGACCGGGATCAACAAGAGGTGGCTGAAGCCGTGGGGAGGAAAGGTCCTCTGCACCATTTCCGATGAGGGGGTGATCCGTGCCTCGAAGGAGACGGGGAAGACCCGTGCGGAGATCGCCATCGAGCAGGGGATCGACGAAGGCGTGGGCATCATCGCCATCGGGAACGCCCCCACCGCACTGCTGAAGACCATCGAAGTGCTGAACGAGAAGAAGCTGAAGAGCCCTCCCCTCGTCATCGGCGTTCCGGTGGGGTTTGTGAAGGCCTTTGAATCAAAGGCGCTCCTCGCCACCCAGCGCTTCCCCTTTATCACCGCTTTGAGCAGGAAGGGAGGCACGCCGGTGGCGGTTGCCGTGGTGAACGCCCTATTGAAAATGGCGAATGAGGAAGCGGCGCAAGAGGAAGAGGTTGCGAGCGGGACCGCGAAAGAGTGAGAAAAAATTATACAATTAGGAAAGAGGGACCGCACTGCACCGGGTGAGAGCAGGAAAGCAGGGATAACAGTGAGGTTTTAGGAGGAGGGTGGAAAATGAGTGAAACAAGGAAGCAGTGGTATGTGGCAGCGGGTCTATTGGCGGGGATACTCTTAGTGGGCAGGGGCACTGCCCATGCCATGCACATATCGGAGGGGATCCTGCCCTTTGGCTGGGCAGCGGTGTGGTTTGTGGTGGCAGCGCCCTTTGTGGCATACGGGCTGTACCGGCTGAAACAGATGTCCTCGGTGGACCTGTCCTTCAAGCCTCTGGTGGGGCTTATGGCGGCAGTAGTCTTCATCATCTCGTGCATGCCTATCCCGGTACCGACGGCGGGCACCTGCTCGCATCCGTGCGGCACCGCGATTTCGGGCATTCTCGTGGGTCCGGCCATCAGCGTACTGATCACGGCGGCGGCCCTTTTGATCCAGGCCCTGTTTCTGGCCCATGGGGGGTTGAGCACGTGGGGTGCCGACATCGTATCCATGGGGGTGGTGGGGTCTTTTGCGGGGTACTTCACCTTCAGGGCGGCGCGTACCGTGGGGCTCAACCTGTGGGGAGCGGGGTTTCTGGCGGGACTGCTTGCGGACTGGACCACGTACTTGACGACCTCGGTGGAGCTTGCCTCGGGCATTCGTGGGGAGGCGGCGTTTTTTCCCTTGTTGGGGAAGATCGTGGTGGCGTTTATCCCGACACAGCTGCCTTTGGGGATACTGGAGGGGGCGATGACAGCGGGGATGGTGATGCTGATGTACAAGAAGAGACCTGATCTGCTGGTGAAGATGCGGGTGATCAAGGCAGAGGAGGTGGCGGCATGAGGGGCAGGAGAATGAGACGATGGGGGAGCGGGGTATTGGCGGTTTTTCTGTTACTTCTTCTGGGGAGCCCGGTGGTCTTGCATGCTGAGGAGCAGGAAGGCGGCAAGTGGGGGGGAGTGGATGAATCGATCGTGGAGAAGTATGCGAAGGAGCATGGGAGGGAGGCACGGGAGCCCTACATCAACACGGACCAGGGGGATCTGCTTTTATTCGTTTGTCTGCTGGGGGGAACCGTGGGAGGGTTTTTTGCGGGATACTACTGGAGGACCCTCATGGACAGCGGGCCGGCAGCAAAGGAGAGATGTGTGAAGGCGGCGGCACCCGCTCCGACGGGCGAGGAGCGGACATGAGGAGAGGGAGAGGCTAAGGAGAGAATACATGGAGCTCTTTTCCGAACATTTCAAGAAAGACCATGTCTTTGCGCGGATCGACGCACGGGTGAAGCTCCTGGTGGCCATCGGGCTCCTCATCATGGTCCTGAGCTACAAGGGCTTTTTCTTCCCGCTGCTCATGGCGGCCCTCTGCCTCCTTCTCTGCATCGTCATCAGGGTCCCGGTCAGGGTTTTTCTCCTCAGGTTTTCAGAGCCCTTCTTCATCGTGCTGATGGTGACCGCGATCAAGTTCTTCTTCGCGGGGCGCGATCCCCTCTTTTCCCTCGACCTGCATGTCTTCACCATAACGGGGTACCGGGACGGGCTCCTGAGCGGGCTGCTCATTGCGGCACGCATATTCGGTGCGGTCTCGATCGTCGCCGTCCTGGGATTTACCACGGCTTTCACCGATCTGATGGCGGGGCTGTCGTGGTTCCGGGTCCCCAAGGGGTTCATCGAGATCCTGATGCTCGCGTACCGGTACATCTTCGTGATCCTGGAGGATGCACTGGTGATCTATCACGCGCAGAAGAACCGTCTCGGGTATACCACCATCAAGCGCGGGCTGAGCTCTTTCGGCACCCTGACCGGCTCCCTGATCCTCAAGGCCTTCGAGAGCAGCCAGAGCACTACGGTGGCCATGGTCCAGAGGGGCTATGACGGGAACCTGCCGCTGCTGCAGCACAAACCCTTCAATATTTCCGAAATCCTCTGCTCGGTGCTGTTCCTCCTCGCAATGGGGGTGGCATGGAAGATATGAAGAGGGAGTTGCCCCCGGAGCAGGAGGTGCGCCTGTCCGTCGAGGTGGATTCCTTTGCCTATCCGGACGGCACCAAGGCGCTTTCTTCGGTCCGTATCGATATCAGGCGGGGGGAGTTTGTCGGTATTCTGGGCTCCAATGGGTCAGGCAAGACGACCCTTCTGAAAGTCATGGACGGGCTGATCAGGGATTTCAAGGGGAAGGTCCTGCTCGACGGCAAGGATATCCGCAAGCTCTCCCCCAAGGAGATCTAC
>JADLDZ010000402.1 GCA_020846375.1 Nitrospirales bacterium
GGGGCCTCTCGCCGTACAGCGGCTGCATGGTGGGGGTGGCAAGGCTGGCCAACATCGCGGAAAGCCCCTCTTCACCATAGCGGGTATAGATATCGGTCAGGCCGGGGCCCAGCGTCCCTCCTCCCAGCGGGGCATCTCCCGCGGCAGTATGGCACGAAAAGCAGGGAGGCCCCCCCTTCTGAAAGGGGATCGTCCCCAGGAAAAGGGCCCTTCCCCTGGCAGCATCGCCCGGCCCCTCCTTAGACACCTCTTTTCCTGCGGACGGAGGGAGCGGTGCTTCTTTCTCCCCCTGCCCTTCATCAAGGCGCTCAAGGTACTCGACTATTGCAACTCCCTCAGCCCGGGTGAGTCCCATGGTGGGCATCGGAAAATTTCCATGTTCTTTCAGGAGCTGCTGCGCCAGTGGGTCCGAGGCGAGCATGCGGTCCGTATATACGATAAAATCGATGAGCCATTTCCTTTCCCTCCTCGTGGTGACGCCCTTCAGGTCAGGGCCTACCCCCCGTGCGCCTCCCCCTTGAATGGTATGGCAGGAGGCACATTTCTGCCGGAAGAGTTGCTTTCCCCTCGCGGCAGCGTCTGTTTCCTCTCCGAAAGAGCACGGAGAGAGAAACAGCACCAGAAGTGAAGCCAGAGTGAGGGCTCTGAGACAGTCCATCATATTGTTCTCCTGTCTTCCGCCGGCATGTCATCCTTTTACAGGGAGACGCAGGGGAAATGCGTAAACGAACCCGTGGGATGGTTGTTTTCTTATTACATAGCACATTAGCGGGAGGCATGCAACAGGAGAACATAAATCGGGTGCGACCATACTCACCGGATTGACTGTACTTAGGTTTGGTGCTAGCCTTTTTATAAGCATAAGCCGGACTTTTTGGGAAAACCGCGAGAACCGCTGATCAGAAATCGCCTCTCAATCAGCAATCACACTAACCATTCAAGAATGCACCGTTTTCCTCACCGAATCGGGAGCAAGGGATCGCCCTTCAACTATATCATTAACTTCAGAAGGCCTGTTGCATCGGCCGGGAGTCGGGAGCAGAGAGGAGAGAGAAATGGCGGGAACAGCAAGCGACTTTCTGGTGGAACGCCTTTACGAGTGGGGGGTGCGGCGGGTGTACGGCTATCCCGGCGACGGGATCAACGGCGTGATGGGAGCGCTCCGCCGCGCGCAGAACAAGATAGATTTCATCCAGGCGCGCCATGAGGAACTGGCGGCCTTCGAAGCCTGCGCCCATGCCAAATTCACCGGCGAGGTGGGTGTCTGTATCGTCACCTCCGGCCCGGGGGCCATCCATCTCCTGAACGGCCTCTATGACGCCAAGCTGGACCATCAGCCCGTGGTGGCCATCGTGGGACAGACGCACACCACTGCTATGGGGACCGACTACCAGCAGGAAGTGGATCTCCTTTCCCTCTTCAAGGATGTAGCGAGTCATTATGTGCACATGGCCTCATCGCCCGTCCAGATACGGCACCTGGTGGATCGCGCCTTCCGCATCGCCCGCGCGGAGCGTACGGTCACCTGCATCATCCTGCCGAAGGATGTGCAGGAAATGGACGCCATTGAGGAGCCTGCCCGCAAGCACGGTATGACGGTCACCAGCCGGGCCTTCAGCATGCCGGACGTCCTGCCACGCTCCGCCGACCTCAAACACGCCGCCGATATCCTCAACAACGGGGAGCGCATCGCCATGCTGGTGGGCGCCGGTGCGCTGGGCGCCACGGACGAGGTGATGCAGACAGCGGAAATCCTCGGTGCCGGCGTGGCCAAAGCCCTCCTCGGCAAAGCGGTGCTCCCTGACGACCTGCCGTTCGTGACGGGGTGCATCGGCCTGCTCGGCACAAAGCCGAGCTGGGATATGATGAAGGAGTGCGACACGCTCCTCATGGTAGGCTCGGGGTTCCCCTATTCGGAGTTCCTCCCTAAACCCGGCACGGCGCGTGGTATCCAGATCGACATCAAGCCGCGCATGCTCGGGCTGCGGTATCCCATGGAAGTCTGCCTTCAGGGGGACGCCGCCCTGACCCTCCGGGCCCTTCTCCCTCTGCTCCGGCAGGAGAGGGACCTCCACTGGCAGCAGGACATCGAAAAGGGAGTGAGGGATTGGTGGGAGCTCATGGAGGCACGGGCGCACCTCACCGCCGATCCCATCAACCCCCAGCTTCTCTTCTGGGAGCTTTCGCGCCAACTGCCGGACAACTGCATCATTACCTGCGACACCGGCACTGCCACCAACTGGTTCGCCCTCAACGTGAAGCTGCGGCGCGGCATGATGGCGTCGGTGTCCGGAGGGCTCGCCACGATGTGCCCTGGAGTGCCATACGCCATCGCCGCAAAGTTCGCCCACCCCGACCGGGTGGTGATCGCCCCTGTCGGTGACGGAGCCATGCAGATGCTGGGGGACGCAGGACTGATCACCGTCGCAAAATACTGGCGCCGCTGGAAGGACCCCCGCCTGGTGATCATGGTGCTGCAGAACCGCGATCTCAACGAGGTGACCTGGGAGCAGAGGGTCATGAGCGGCGATCCCAAATTTGAAGCCTCCCAGGATATCCCTGCCTTCTCCTATGCACGCTACGCGGAGCTCATCGGGTTGAAGGGCATCGTCCTGGATGATCCACGGGAGGTAGCGTCAGCATGGAAGGAGGCGCTCCAGTCCGACCGCCCGGTGGTGATAGACGCCCACTGCGACCCGGACGTGCCCCCCTTGCCGCCGCACATCACCCTGGAGCAGGCGAAAGGGTATATGTCCGCCCTCCTGAAGGGGGATCCGAACGAAAGGGGCATCATAGGGCAGTCCGCAAAGCAGATGTTGGAAGCGCTTCTGGTAAAGATCAGGTAGGTCCACCATGCTGCTCACCACCTCCGCGCAGAAAATAGGGCGCATCGAGGCCAGGGCCTATACCGTCCCCACGGACAGACCGGAATCCGATGGCACCCTTGCATGGGACTCCACCACCATCGTGATCGTCCATGTGGAAGGCGGGGGCAGGCAGGGCATCGGCTATTCCTATACTTCGGTGGGAGCCGTTTCCGTCATTCATGGTGAAGTGGCGAATGCGCTCCTCGATCAGGATGTTATGGAGACAGGAAAATGCCGAAGGGCGCTCACCGCGGCTCTCCGCAACCTGGGCTCCGGCGGGATCGCGCAAATGGCGGCCGCGGCAGTGATGGCAGCGCTCCTCGATCTCAAGGCCCGCCTGCTGGAGATACCCCTGGTGGCGCTCCTCGGCGCGTGCAGGGAGAGCATCCCCGTCTACGGGAGCGGCGGGTTCACTTCGTATACGGACCGCGAACTCGCCGACCAACTCGGGGGGTGGGCCGCTGAGGGGATATCCATGGTGA
>JADLDZ010000403.1 GCA_020846375.1 Nitrospirales bacterium
GGCTGAAAGGGGTTCTGGAAGGCACTCTCGCGGTGATTCCCGGGAGGGAGGGGATCGAGAGATACCACTACCTGAGTGTCACCCGACAACTGGATACCATCATGAAAGAGAGGTAATTACTATGCTATGGCTCGTCATCGGTTACATGTTCCTCTTCGTGTTCAGGCCCTTCGAATACTGGCCCGCCCTGGCGGCCGTCCGCATCGAACGGGTGTACATGCTCTTCCTCATGACGACGGTCTTCCTCTGGAGGCACCGGGAGCACAAGCCGCACCCGGTGAACAGCGCGCTTTTCGCGTTCTTTTCGGTGATGCTCCTCTCCTCCCTCTTCGCCTTCAAGGTGCAGGAAGCCTACTGGGCCAGCTTCGATTATTTCAAGCTTATCGTCTTCTACTACATCATCGTCCTCACCCTGCGCGACGAGGAGCAGATGAAGAAGTTCATCATCGCCTATCTCGCGGTCATGTTCCTGTACGTGGGAAAGTCGGCATGGGAGTTCTTCATCAACGACCGCCACATGTGGCGGATGGGCATCCGGAGGATGATCGGCGTCGATACCACCTACGGAGACCCCAATTCCTTCGCCGCCTCCATCGCCTACTCCCTGCCCTTCCTCTGGGCCATGCTGAAGCAGAAGGGCCTTTCGTTCATGACGAGGAAGATGCTCTGGGCTTATGGGATACTTGCGGGGACCTGCATCATCTTTACGGGATCGCGAAGCGGAATGGTGACGGCTCTCCTCTTCCTGTTCCTTGTCCTGTTCGGGGCCTCACGGAAAGTGCTGGGCGTCACCCTGGTGCTGGTCATGCTGGCCTTTACCTGGAACTCCATGCCGGAGGAATATCAGGTGCGCTTCAAATCCGTCTTCGTAAAGGGAATCGCCCCCAAGGGGGCGGATGAGTCCGCGGAGGGGAGAATCAGCGGATTGAAGCAGGGGCTCCACCTGGTCGGAAAATATCCCCTGCTCGGGATCGGGCCGGGGAACTTCAAATACGGGTGGGAGACGATGCCCGTGGGGGGCAGCGCGCATAACCTCTATGGGGAATTGCTGGGCGAGCTGGGAGGCGTGGGCTTCCTGGCCTTTCTGGTTCTCATAGGGGTCATCATAAAGACCCACCGGGGGATCACCCGGGAGACGGGCCTGCGCCTCTCCGATCTTCCCCCCGATGCGCCGCCGGGGGAAAGGAGCAGCCTCCTGTTCCTCCGGTACGTTTCGGTTGCCTCGGTCCAGACAATGGTGCTGCTCCTCTTCAACGGCAATTTCGGACATAACCTGTACCGCTATAACTGGCTCTGGATAGGCGCGGTCGGAGTGCTCTCCGCCTGGTTTCTGCAAAGGAAGGCGGAAAATGCGGGCGCGGTCCCGCTCTTTGCCCCCTCACCACCGGGGGGAATGCCTCTGAAGAGTGCCCATCGGAAAAAGGTGCTGAAGCCGATGCAGGGGCGCCCGTGAGCGTGGAAAAGATCAGGCTGCTGGTGGTTGCCCGATGGCCCCTGGGGGGGATCAGAACCTACATGCGCTATGTGTACAAGCATCTCTCCTCCCGCTGCTCCCTTACGATTATCGCCGCCTCCACCCAGGAGGATGCGGCATTGAGAAGGGATGCGGAGGAAAACGGCGCACGCCTCATCGTCTGCCGCCCGGAAGAGGGGCGGAGCGGGATGGTGCGGGCGGTGTTCCGGGAGCTCCGGACAGGGGGCTATGGCGTCATCCAGAGCAACGGTTTCGTCTCGGCGCTGCTCGCCTCCGCGGCAAACGTGCCTTTCAGGGTGCCCCATATCACGACAGTGCACGGGGTCTTTGAAAACCGCCATTTGAAGGGGAGGAGCGCGGGGCTCCAGGCGGCACTGCTTGCGTGGGTGATGCGGAGAGTGACCGTACTCTACGCGGTGAGCGACGATCTCATGGAGCACCTCCATGAGGCCATTCCCTCGCTTGCCCGGTCCCGCTGCAGGAAGGTGGTGATCCGCAACGGCATAGACGCGGATATGTTCGACGGTGTCCGCGCAGGGGAATTCCGGGAAAGGGCGGGGCTGAACGGGAAGACCTTCCTCATCGGGTACCTGGGGAGGTTCATGCCGGAAAAGGGATTCCCCTGCCTGATCGACGCAGTGGAAATCCTGGAGAAGGGTGGAAGGTGCCCCGGCGACTTCAGGGTGGTTGCGGTGGGCTCCGGGGACTACCTCGACTGGTACCGGGAAAAGGTGCGGCAGAAGGAGCTGGAGAGGCGGTTCGTCTTCCTTCCCTTTCAGGAGGACGTTGCCGCCATTTACCGGGATATGGACGTCGTGGTGATGCCCTCGCAGTGGGAGGCCTTTCCCCTGCAGCCCATGGAGGCCCTGTGTGCGGGCACTCCCCTCATCGCTTCCGATTGCATGGGCCTGCGCGAGGCGGTGCGGGATACCCCCGCCGTGGTCTTCAGGAGCGAAAGCGCCGAGGCCCTTGCCGGGGCCCTGCGGGGCGTCATGGAGAATCCGCGGCGGGAGGTGTTCGAGAGGTTCCGGCCCGTGGCACGGGAGAGATTCGATGCCAGGAAGACGGCGGAGAAGGTATACCGCCTGCTGCAGGAAACGGCGGGCGGGAAGGACAGAGGAGGCAGGGGAGCATGAGGGGCGGCAGGGCGGCAAGGCTGCTCGTCCTTCTTCCGGGGCTCCTGGGGGCGCTGCTTTTCCCCGGCGCCCCCCTGGAGGGGAGAAAACTTCCTCACGATCTTGGCGTCCGTGAGATGATGCTCGATGCGGGCAGCGCCAGGGTGGAGAAGCCGGAGCGGGCTAGGGTGCGGGAGATTACCGGTCCGGCAACGCTGGACCGGCCCGATACGGAATATGTGCTGCAGAACGACGTTGCCGCGGAAGGGACCGCGTTTACCATAAAGGCCTCCAACGTCACCCTGAACCTGAACGGGTACACGGTGACGTACGGAACGCGGGACGCGGAAGCGGCCTACGGCGTCTCTGTCGAGGGGGAGAAAAGGGAAAACATCGCTCTTCTCAACGGGAAAATCATACAGGGGGAGGGGGAGTGCCGCGGCAAGCCCGCCTCGGGGAAAAACTGCAACCCGGTATATGCCTATGAGACGTTCGGCATGGAGATCGGCGGGGTGGAGATCATCTGGCATTCCGCGGATACCCACGGCATCCATCTCCAGTGGGGCAGGGACGCCCATGTCCACCATTCCGTCATCCGGGACCTCGGCACCGAAGTGAAGGACAGGCACCAGGGGATCGACGCCGTGAGTGCGGGAAGGGTGGTCAACGCGAAGGTGCATCATACCATTGTGAGGACGAGGCAGGTGGGAATCCGGGTGGGAGAGGGGGGCGAGGTCTATAACAACGAGGTGCATATCGACAGCCGGGTGACCAATTCAGTGGGGGTCTCCACGGCGAGCGGCATGATCCACCACAACAAAGTTTTCGGAAGCGGCGTCCACCCCATCGGCATCTGGCCCGGCAGAAACGGGAAGGTCTTCTCGAATTACGTGGAGGTCCGGAGCACCCGGAAGGGGGGCGAGTACGGGGATACGGGGGCGGCCTGTCTGAGGATGACCTGGGGTACGGGGGATGGGGTGGAGGTGATGTACAATACTTTTCTGCTCAGGGCCTCCCGTGACTACAAGGGCACCGGGTTCAACAGCTGGGGGCGGGCTCTCTTCGTCGGCCTCCCCGGGGCGGAGCAGAAGGCAGAGTTCCACGACAACGTGATCGTCGCGCTCAATGATGACGGCGAGGCGAAGGCGGCTGCCATCGCGGTGGTATGCGACAACATGTCTTCCTCCCTGATCTTTCGGAACAACCGGGTGGAGAGCAACTGGGCCAATGTCCTTCTGGCCGACAGCTACGGTTTTGCGGACGGATACGCGCAGTTCATCGACAACACCTTCGTGAAGCGGGACAACCACTCCTCATATAAGACAGTGAAGAGCGGGTACTCCTCGCGTCCGAGCACCGGGACCTTCATCGGCAACACCATGGAGAACGGGGCTTCCCTGGAGAATGTCGATCTGGAATTTTCCGGAAAGGGGAAAAAGGAGATACGGAGAGGCCGGCACCTCACGGTGGAGGTGCGGGACGCTTCCGGAGCGCCGGTGCGGGATGCAGTGGTGACAATAAA
>JADLDZ010000404.1 GCA_020846375.1 Nitrospirales bacterium
GGATCACGTCGCCGCCCATGAGGATATAGGGCTCCAGCCAGCAGATGCACTGGGAGGAGGGCGGATTCTGGGTGGGCTCGATGTGGCTCAGGATGACATTGAAGTCGCAGGTCCGCGCTTTTTCGATGGTCTCCCGGTAGATGGCGTAGGGGACAGTGTTCACGAAGTTCTGCTCGTTCTCGTCGAAATTGAGGACCCCCACGAAGTCGAGTCGCGCCCCCCTTCCGATGGCCTCCGCACCCCCGAAGCTCTTCACCAGGTCAACGAAGCGGGGCATTTCGCGGACATTGTCGTTGGTCACCACCATGCGGAAGTTCAGCTCGGGGAGGTCGAGGCCCTTCGCCCTCTTCTTTTCGATGAATTTCCGTATGTTCCGCACCACCCGGTCGAAGTCGCAGCCGATTCGCACCGGGTTATAGGTCTCCGGGGACGCCCCATCGATCGAGATATAAATTCCCGCAACATCCCTCTTCAGGATCTCGTCCATGTCTTTCTCGCTGAGGTCGTCGAAGTGGTCCACGAAGTAGTGGGGGATGTTCCGCTTCCGGTTCTCCTCCATGATCCCGAAGAAGTCGGGGTTCAGGAAGGAGCTCCCTTCTCCCGTGGTGTGCACCCAGGTGAGAGCGAACTGATCGATGATGTGCCGGTACTCCTCCAGGGTGAGATGGCGCTGCTCCTGGGTGATCCCCCAATGGGTGTGTTCGCAGTGCGTGCACTTTTTGTTGCAGATAGTGGTGATTTCGATCTCCACCCAGCGGGGCAGGGGGGCAAGGGCGGGAAAGCGCCGGATGAGAGGTCCCGCAAGGAAGTACGCGGCGGCTCCGGCCCCCTCTCCCACCGGCACGAAGAGTTTCGTACCGATAAACTTTCTCAGAGCGGCGGCTCCGTATTTCCGGTGGAGGGAGAAGGCAGTCTTCGAATAGGCGACAAACATGTTCCAGGCGCTCCGGAGGAGGTACTTCCCCCCGAACATCTTTGTGGTCGTGTAGATCCCGCCGGGGAGGAGGGACATCCACCACCGGTGCTTTCCGATCTCCTCCTGCACCCGGAGGAGGTTCCTTTTCTCCCGCTCCGATACCTTCGACGCATCGATCTCGGACCAGTCCGTATTGATGTCGCCGAACTGGAGATTGGTCCTCCACGGAGGAGCCGCCTCGCCGGCGGGGGAGACCCTGCCGGCAGTAACGAAGTAGTCCTGTGTACGGCCTTCCTGCCGCGTGTCAGTCGTTTCCATTCCTTCCTTTCCTCATCTCCTCGTAGAGCTGCAGCGTTTCGCGCGCAACCCTGACGGAATCGCATTTCTCCCGGATGAACTTCCGCGCCGCGCTCCCCACCGAGGCGACCAGGGCGGGGTCCTTCAGCAGGCGGACAACCTTCCTGCCGAACTCCTCCGGCGAATACGCATCGGCGAGAAACCCCGTCTTCCCCTCCGTGATGAACTCCGGGATGCCCCCGAGCCTGCTCGCCACCACCGGCTTCCCGAGGAGCATCGCCTCCACCATGATCAGTGGAGACATGTTCTCGTCCTGTTCGGGGATCACCAGGACCCCGATCTTCCGGAGGTACTGTTGCACCACCTGGGGGGGCTGATGCCCGAGAAAGACGATGCGGTCTTTCAGCCCGTGCTTTTCGATAAGAGAGTGGAACTTCCTCTCGTACTCTTCGGAGAACTTCGCCCGCCCCCCGATCACATAGAGCACTGCGTCGGGAACGGCCTTCCTCACGTACCGCATTGCGTCGATGGCGACATGGACTCCCTTCCGGTCGTTGAGCCAGCCCGCAAAGAGGATGCTGTTCCGGGAGATGTGCGGGGCAGGGGCGTCCGCCGCGCTATCCGCATATTCGAGGGGGAGGGTGAGGGGCACCACCCGTATCTTCTCTTCGCTGATGCCGTACCTCTTCAGCACTCCGGCGGAGTGGCCGGAGAGGACCACGAACCGGTGCACCCGGTCGAAGCAGTCGTCGAAAATCATCCTCCTGATGCCGAGGAGTCGCTTCTGCAGGGAGGAGTAGCTTTTGGGGAGGCACGGGAGGCAGCGGGTGCCGTGGGCCTCGGCGCAGAAGGAGTTGTCCGGACGGAGGAGCATGGCCTTCGGGCAGAATATCCAGTAGTCGTAAACGGACAGGCAGAGGGGGATGCGCTGCCGGAACGCTTCCCTGACGAGGGAGAAGGTGAGGAACTGGAAGTTGTGGAAGTGGACCACGTCGGGCCTCTCTTTCCGCAGGAGCCTTCTGAAAGACGAACGCGCCAGGGGATCGTACTGAATTGCATACCATTTGATCGCTTCCACATAGAGGGAAAAGCTCTTCGGCAGATGGTCCTCCACCACGGGAAGGGGGTGTACGGGAAAGGGCGGTGTCTCGGTCATGCTCCCGGCATCGAAGCGCTTCGTCGCCACCGCCACCTCATGGCCGCTGTCGGAAAGCATCCGGGCGGTGCGGTAGCACGCCTGTTCCGCGCCCCCGACATGGTGGTGGGTTCCCCTGAAGTAGTTGGTGACATGGAGCACTTTCATGTCCGGAGGACCCGATGGGGCGAGGGAATTCCGGGCCAGGAGCGTTCCATGCTTTCGAGCTCCGTCTTCGTGTTCACGTTGATATAATACTCGGAAATGAAGAAGGACTTCACCCTGCGGCCGTCGTCGATGGCGCACTGGATCAGGTCCGGCAGCTCCTTCTCGTTGCGGATGTGGTGCAGTGGGACGCGGGGGATATAGGAGAGAATCCCGTTCCTGAAAATGCAGTTACCCGTTCCCATGATGTCATTCACCGCCCGCTCGGGCTTTTCGATGAGGCGGTAGACGACGCCGCTTTCACTCTGGATGAGCGCGTAGGTCTTCCTGATCTGCTCGGGGTCCCCCTGGTGCAGCACCCCGCACACCACGAAGGCGTCTTCCCGGTAAAAGGTGTCGAGCATCTCGTCGTACCGGCCGTTCAGGATGATCTCATCCCCCAGGAAAAGGAAGAAGTCCTCCCCGTCGAGGTCGGGATGGGCGGTCTCGATGGCGCTGACGAGGCCCC
>JADLDZ010000405.1 GCA_020846375.1 Nitrospirales bacterium
CCGTCACTCCCTGGATCGAGGGGCATCTGAAAAAGGAGCTGACCGGAAGCAGGATCATTGCAGGACGGGAGCTTCCCCTGATCAGGGGTGATTCGATCCCCTTGTTCGGCACCCTCTTTACGGTCGCTGGGACAATGGAGCCCACGGGAATGAAGTTCTTCGACCGCTCCGTATTCATGACCATGGGGGCGGCCTATACCATGGCAGAAAATTCGAAGACGGAGTCGATGCAACCCCTTTCCCTCGACAGGGGAAAAATCTCAGCGGTGCTCGTCCGGGTGCAGGAAGACCATGCTCCGGACCGGGTCGCCCTGCGGATCGAACATGATATCGACGGCGTCAAGGCAATCGCGTCGGATGAAGTGATCAGCACGGTGCGGAAGCAGATGGGAGGGCTATTGAAAGGGATACTCGCCGTGAGCGCCCTCCTGTGGATCGTGGTCCTTCTCATGATGGGCTTCGCCTTTTCCATGATGGTAAATGAGCGTCAGCGGGAGCTGGGCCTGCTGCGGGCGATGGGCGCGAAGAGAGGCCACGTGTTCCGGCTCGTCGTCACCGAGGCGGTGGTCATCTCTGCGGCGGGAGGGGTCATCGGGCTGTGCGCCGGCTCTCTTCTGATGCTCTCACTCAGGACTTCCATCCTGAACAGCCTCAAGCTGCCCTATCTCCTGCCTCCGGTGCAGGTGCTTGCCGGATTGACAGCCGGCGCCCTGCTCTTCTCCCTGCTCACCGGGCTCCTCTCCTCCCTGCTGCCTGCGATTTCCGCGAGCAGAATGGAGCCGTACGAGGCGATCAGGAAGGGGGAATAATGCAGAGAGGAGAGGGGAGATTGATAAACATCTTGAATGCTATGGGAAAACTGCTTATTGTCGCATCGGCCCTGCCTCTGGCCCTGATGGTCTCCTGCGAAAGGGAGGAGCCGCAGGAAAGAAAGATTCAGGCGGTCAACCCCTACTCGACCGATTCCGTATTCGCCGAAACAAAGAAAAAACTGCAGGAAAATCCCCGTGATGCTGACGCGTGGTATCATCTTGCCGACCTGTACGACCGCAACAGCCAGTACGAGGAGGCGATAAAGGCATATCAAAAGGCAGTGGAGCTGAAACCCGACAACGGATATGCATATTTCAAGATCGGCACTGCCTATGGCAGCCTTAACCGGCCCGGAGAGGCGGTGGGAGCACTGAAAAAGGCCACGAAACTTCTGCCCGGATATGCGCCGGCGTACAACAACCTGGGGGTGGAGTACGGAAAGCTCGGAAAAACGGGCGAAGAGATTTCGGCTCTGAAGAAGGCAATCCGGCTGCGGCCGCGGTATGCTTCCGCACGCTATAACCTCGGCATTGTATACCTGAAGACGGGAAACAAGAAAGCCGCTCAGGAGCAGTATAAGGCGCTCATGGACATCGACAGCGGTACTGCCGAAGCCCTTTTAAAGGAAATCGGGAGCGGCTCCCGGCCTGAGAGGTAGAGCACGTGATCGAAGTGAAAAATCTCGTGAAAACGTACCGCGCCGGCGGCAGGACGGTGAAGGCGGTGGATGACGTGAGTCTTACGGTGCGGGACGGAGAAATGGTGGCGGTTATCGGCCATTCGGGCAGCGGCAAGACGACCCTCCTGAGCCTCATCGGGGGATTGACGAGGCCTGATTCCGGCTTGGTCTCCCTTGACGGCACGGATATCTGGTCCATGGACGACGACCGTCTTTCAGAGCTGCGGAACAGGAAAATCGGATTCGTCTACCAGTTCTCGAGTCTCGTGCCCACGCTCACTTCCCTGGAGAATGTGCTGCTTCCAACCGCCTTCGGCGGTTTCGGCAAAGAGGCGGAGGAATATGCAAAGGAGCTCCTTGGTCGTATGGGTCTGCACGATCAGGTGGGCTCCTACCCCTCACAGCTCTCCGGCGGGCAGCAGAGGAGGGTTGCCATTGCGCGGGCCTTCATCAACAACCCGGAAATCATCCTTGCCGATGAGCCCACGGGAGACCTTGACGAAGAGACCGAGGCGGAGATGGTGGAGCTGTTCAAGAAAATGAACAGAGAGAAAAGGATTGCATTCCTTATCGTTACCCACAGCTCCGCGCTCGCCCGGAATGCGGAGCGGCAGATGAAGATGCAGCACGGCTCCCTTGCCCTCCACCGGTAAGCCGCTTCGCCCGGAAATGAAAATTCCCCGGGGAGTGTTTCCCCGGGGAGCATCCTTCACCTGATCAGTTAATTGATCGGAATCTTTTTGCTCTTGCCGACTTCCTCTTCCGTCTTCGGGATCCTTACTTCAAGGACGCCGTCCGCAAAGTGGGCGGAAACCTTTTCCCTGTCAATGCCTTCGGGAAGCTCGAAGCTGCGGTGGAAGGAGCCGTGGCATCTTTCGTAACGGTAATAGTTATCTTTTTCCAGTTTTTCTTCCTGTTTCTTCTCGCCGGAGATGGTCAACGTGGTGCCGGACAGATCGATCGTGATCTCCTCCCTCTTTACGCCGGGGAGGTCCGCCTTCATCACCAGCTCGTTGCCTTCCTCATAGATGTCCACCGAAGGAGAGAGTTCCTTCATATCCATGAGGCGGCTCGCGGGCCACAATGAGGAACCGAACAGCGAAGAAGGCCTCGACCACATGGTTTCGAACCACCTTTCAAGCTCGTCAAAAGGTGTC
>JADLDZ010000406.1 GCA_020846375.1 Nitrospirales bacterium
ATGTCGGTGAACAACCTCTTTCACCCGGCAACCGGCGCGCCTGCGATGTCCCCTTCCCAGGACATTGTCCTGGGGCTCTACTTCCTTACCATGGAAAAAGAGGGGGGGAAAGGGGAGGGGATGACCTTTGCAGACCCCGAAGAGGCGGAGCTCGCCTGCGAAAACGGGGTGGTTGAAGAACAGGCAAAGGTGAGAGTGCGCGTAAACGGGTCCCTGGCGGACACAACAGTGGGACGGGCGATCCTCTTCACTGTCCTTCCTGCAGGCATCCCCTTCTCTCTTGCCAATAAGGTGCTCGGAAAAAGGGATATCGGGGCTCTTGTGGAGAGGTGCCATGAAGTGCATGGTGCCGGGCGGACCGTACGGCTTCTCGATGACCTCAAGACCCTCGGCTATCGCTGCGCCACCCGTTCGGGAATCTCTCTCTGTCTCGATGACCTGCATGTGCCCACGGGGAAGGCGGAGATCGTGGCGGAGGCGCAGCGGGAGGCGGAGGAGATCTCCGCTCATTACTCCCAGGGGAGGATATCCGGGAGCGAGCGGCACAATAGAGTCGTTGATATCTGGACGAAAGCCACCGACAGGATAGCCGATGAGGTAATGAAGGAGCTGAAAGGGCGCGGGGTCAGCGAGGATGATGCCCTCGTCGGCAGCGGCTTTCGCGGCATGCAGGGCTTCAATTCGCTCTTTATCATGGCTGATTCCGGAGCACGGGGGGACAGGAACCAGGTCAGGCAGGCCGTAGGTATGCGGGGCCTCATGGCGAAGCCCTCCGGGGAGATTGTCGAGATTCCGGTAACGGCTGGCCTCGGAGAGGGGCTGAGCGGCTTCCAGTATTTTCTTTCTGCCCACGGGGCCCGCACCGGAAGAGTGGCGGCTCCCCTGAAGACCCCGCTGTCGGGATACTTCACGCGCCGGCTGGTTTATGCTGCCCGGGATGTATCGATAACAACGGAGGACTGCGGGTCTCTTGACGGCATCTGCAAGGAAGCGCTCAAGGAGGGCTCTGCAGTCCTGATCTCTCTGGAGGAGAGGATACGGGGAAGCTATCTGGCTGATCTGGTTACGCACCCGCTCGATGGCAGTATTCTCGCACCTTTTAATGCCCTGGTGGATGATGCGGTCGTACAAGCGATATGCAGCGCCGGTGTGGAGAGGATCAGGGTGAGATCGCCACTGACCTGCAAGGCGGAGAGAGGCGTCTGCGCGCGGTGTTACGGGATTCATCTCGGGCGGAGGCTGCCCTCTGAGATCGGTGATGCCATAGGCATCATTGCCGCGCAGTCCATTGGGGAGCCGGGCACCCAACTGACCCTCCGGTCCTTCCATGGGGGAGGCACCGCCTCGATGCAGTGTGTCTCCGGTGCTCTTGAGGGACACCACAGTGGTGTGGTGCGCTTCAATGACCTGAAATGTGTACGGAGGTGCGACTCTGTTCTGGTTGTTATCACAAGGACGGGCAGCATTTCCCTGCTGGAAGAGGAGGGGGGGCGGGAGAGGGAGAGACTGCCTGTCCAGTATGGTTATGAGCTCTGCGTTGAGGAGGGAGAGCGTGTCGGGGCAGGCCATGTTCTGGCTAAATGGGATGCCTACGCGCTTCCGATCATCACCCATACGGGGGGAACTGTTGCCTGTGAGGACATCAGGGCAGGGGAAACTGCCAGGGAGGAAGCCGACGCATACGGGATCATCAGGCGGACCATCACGGGATCGACCGGTTCACTGAGGCCGCGCGTGCTGGTCAGGACAGCGGGTACGGCGGAGCAGCACCTGCTCCCCCCCGGGGCTCGCGTGCTTGTCAGAGAGGGGGAAGTGGTATCCACTGGCAGTGTCATTGCTTCACTCCCCCGGGAGGCCTCAAAATCCATGGACATTACCGGAGGACTCCCCAGGATCATCGAGCTCTTTGAGGCGAGGGTGCCGAAGAATGTGTCGCCCTCATTGACAGGCGCTCCTCTTAACCTGCATGACCTTATTGTCACGGCAGGGCTCCCCTCGCTCCGGACCCGCCTGATCGAGGAGGCTCAGAGGGTGTACCGTTCACAGGGGGTGGAGATTCATGACAAGCATTTCGAGGTGATAATACGTCAGATGACGGACTTTGTACGGATTACCGACCCCGGCGGTTCCGATCTCCTGCCCGGACAGATAGTCAGAAGAAGGGCTTTCGATCAGTTCTGCGCGAAAATGAGATATGGAGAGAAGAGGGCGCCCTCCGCGAAGCAGGTCCTGGTGGGGATTACGAAGATCCCCTCTCTTTCTCCGGGCTTTCTGGCTGCGGCTTCTTTTCAGGATACGGTAAAGGTGCTGGCCGCGGCCGCCCTTGAGGGGAGGATCGACATGCTGGAGAGCAATGCGGCGAGAATAATGGCCGGGAAGAGGATCCATACAGGTGCCGGTATCTATGCAAAAGAAGGGAAGGTGCGCTAAAGGAGAAGCGCGGAAAGGGCATTCAGGCTCTCCTTGAGAGCTTCCTCCTCGTCGGGGTATTCCGCTTGTGCGGCACGCTTCTCCTCAGCCGGCTTCCCTCTCACTCCTCTCTCCGCATCCCGGAATGCAGAAAGCTCTTCTTTCCCTGCGTCGTGTTCCCGCAGGCCGTCCCCTTGCTTCACCCTTTCCGCGATATCTGCTCCAGGGCGCGGCCGGGGCAATGGACGTGGTAATGAGCGTACGGAGAAGTACTCGAAAAGGATTTTCTTTATGATGCGCGTCTTGTCTCCTTTGATGGCGGCATGCTTTTCCAATCCTTCCAGTATGATCCTGTCCTCTTCGCTCTCCTGGTACAGGCGCAGGAGAAAGGGAGCGGGCTTCTTGCTCATCATCCCTCCCTTCTTGATCATGCGATTGTTTTCGCCAGCATGACCGATCTCTTATAGTACCCCCTGGCATTTGCCATTTGGGGGTCCTCCGCTTTGAACGTTGCGTGGGCGATGGAGGAGAGGTGGTGGTGGAGCAGCTCC
>JADLDZ010000407.1 GCA_020846375.1 Nitrospirales bacterium
AGTCAATTCGGGGTCTGTCTTATCTCTGTCTCACCTCTGTCTTATTCTGGTATAATGCTGAATATACAGGAAACATACGGGACAGGGGGGAAAGCACCTGTATCGGTGAGGCACCTCCCTGCGGGAAAAACTTGAACAGAAAGGTTTCGCGGAAGACAAAAGCACATCTGATCGAGGAGAATGACGGGCTGCTCAGGCGTGTTGCCGAACTGGAGGAGACCGAGAGGAGACTCCGGCAGGCCGCTGAGAGGATGCATGCCACTTCGAAGCGGCTGATGGTCCATATGGACAAGGCCCCTTTCGCCGTGATCGAGCGGGATATCGGCTGCCGGATAATCCGCTGGTCCAGTGAAGCGGAGAGGATTTTCGGCTGGAGCGCCCGGGATGTCCTCGGCAAGAGTTTTGATGAATTGCGCATGGTGTATGAGGAGGACCGCGAGGCGACACTGCTGATCACGCGAGAGCTGATGGACGGCGGCAGACCGAGTAATGTCTTCCTGAACCGGAGTCATCGCAGGGACCGCACCATAATTTATTGCGAGTGGTACAATTCTGCGGTCCTCGATCACTCCGGGGCGCCTGTTTCGGTGCTGTCGAGGGTGCTGGACGTCAGCGAGCGCATACGGTCGGAAGAAGAGCTCAGGATGAGCCATGGCCGCCTCGTGGATCTTGTGCAGGAGAGGACCAGGGAATTGAGGGTCATCGGCGAAACCCTCAGGAGGGAGATCCTCGGGCCTCGGCGTGCGGACGAGAACCTCCGCCTTTTCAAGGCGCTGGTGACCTGGTCGAACGACGCCATCTACCTGGTGGACCCTGCAACGGCGTTGATCCTCGACTGCAACGATACGGGTTTTCGTGTTCTGGGGTACACAAAAGAAGAGCTCCTGCAGATGAAGGTGTTTCATTGCAGGACCTACACGCCGTTCGACTCGTGGGAGCGTTTTATCGAGGAGCTCCGTACGAGGGGGGCCATGACGTTCGAGTCCATGTACCGGCGCAAGGACGGAGCCCTGTTCCCTGTGGAGGTGAATGCGAAATATGTGGCCTACCGGGATAAATACTACATTGTCTCCGTGGTCCGCGACATTGCCGACCGCAAACGTGCGGAGGAAGAGAGGGCGCGCCTGGTGGCTGCGCTGGAATCCATCGCGGATGCCATAGCCGTCACCGACACCGACTGGACGGTGCAGTACGTGAACCCCGCCTTCGAGAATGTCACCGGCTACTCACCGAGGGAAATCGTCGGGCGGAACCTGCATCTCCTGAAGGAGGACGAGCAGCACGGGTTTTACGGTGAGATCGGGAACGCCCTGCTGCGGGGTGAAGCGTGGTACGGCCGCATGCAGAGCAGGAAGAAGGACGGCACCCTCTATGAGGAAGACGTCGCCTTCTCCCCGATTCGGGGGCTGCTCGAACAGGTACTGGGCTATGTGACGGTGAAAAGGGATGTTACGGAAAAGATACGGCTCGAGACCATTGCCGAAGCGGTCAATACCATGAACAACATCGGGTATATCTTCTCAGGGATCCGGCACGAGCTCGGCAACCCCCTCAACTCGATGAAGACGGCGCTGACGGTGGTGCGGGGTGGCCTCGACTTTTTCGACAAAGAGGCTGTCAGGGCGTATCTCGACCGCTCCCTGGGCGAGATTTCCCGGGTGGAGTATCTGCTGAAAAACCTGAAAAGTTTCAATATGCATGAAACGCTCGATCTCAGGGACTTTGATCTTACTGTTTTTATTGGAAAATTCATGGTGCTGGTGAAGGATGACTTCCTGCAGAAAGGGATCGCCCTTACCACGTTCGTGGGGCCTGGCGTCTCGTCCTGCCATGCAGACGCACGGGCGCTTCAGCAGGTGCTGCTGAACGTCCTTACCAATGCTGCCGATGCCTGCGCAGGGGAGGAGGACCCGAGGATCTGTATCACCCTGCTGAAGGTCCCGCGCATGGTGCTGCTGCGCATTGAGGATACGGGGGCCGGAATGGCCGAGGAGCAGCAGAAGGAGATCTTCAATCCCTTTTATACGACGAAAGTCCACGGCACCGGTCTCGGCCTGGTCATCGTCAGGAAGATGCTGTCGAAAATGAACGGCACGATCAAGGTGATGAGCCGGAAGGGGGAAGGCACCATCGTGAATATTCTCCTCCCGGAGGGAAAAGATGAGTAAGGAGGGGATGGGGAGAGTTCTCCTCATCATCGATGATGACAAGCTGCTGTGCGATGCCCTGAAGGACTACTTCAGAAGCAGCGGAATGGAGGTGCTCACCGCCCATACGGGAGGGGAAGGACTTGCCCTGTGTACGCGCAAGAGGGTGGATGTCGTGCTCCTCGATCAGAATCTGCCCGATACGGAGGGTCATGCCCTCTGCCCCGCGATCCTGAAGAGCAACGAGCAGTCGAAGATCATCTTTATTACGGCCCATCCCAGCTTCGAAGGGGCGGTGAAGGCCATCAAAGCGGGGGCGCATGACTACCTGTCCAAGCCCTTCGAAGTGGAGGAACTCTCTCTCGCCGTCAAGAATGCCCTGAATACCCTCGACCTCGAAAAGATCGCCCAGATCGAAAGCTACAAGAGGGACAAGGCATGCGAGGAGACGGTCCTGGTAGGCAGCAGCCCCGGACTCGTGGAAATGGTGCAGCTCGTGGACCTGGCTGCCTCGACGGACGCCCCTGTCCTGATCACCGGTGAGACCGGAACCGGGAAGAATGTCGCCGCCCGCTCCATTCACTATAAGAGCGATGCGCGCAAGGAGGCCTTTATCAGTATCAATTGTGCGGCGCTCCCCGAGGGACTGATCGAGGCGGAGCTCTTCGGATACGAGAAGGGCGCTTTTACCGGGGCGACAGCGTCCCGTCGCGGGATCTTCGAAATGGCGGAAGGAGGGACCCTCTTCCTGGATGAAATCGGGGAGATGCCGATGCACCTGCAGACGAAGCTGCTCAGTGCGCTGGAAGACAAGAAGATCAGGCGTCTGGGAGGCG
>JADLDZ010000408.1 GCA_020846375.1 Nitrospirales bacterium
GCCCTGCGGCTTTCCCCGGAGGAGACGAAACGTGAGATCTCGAACCTCCTTATCGATGCCCTCCTGGGCGCGGCAGGGTCTGTCCTGCCGGAGAAACAGTGAGGACTCCCCGGCAGGCTTTCCGCGCTTCCGGGCGGAAAGCCTGTTCTCATGCCTTCCGTACCGTCCTCTTCTTCGGGGCGAAGGAGAGGCATTCCTCCCCGGAATTCCGGTATACCTCCTCGGAAGGCATGCGCTTCGCCTTGAAATTGATGGCACGGCACCCGTACGGAAAATCTCTGTCCCAGGTGATATAGTGGTGTACACAATGAAAGCAGTCGATTCTTCTCATGCGCCGTCCGCCGGGGAAGCGGCTCAATCATCCTTGCCCTTCGAGATATTGTACTTCTTCAAAAGAGCATGAAAGTTGGTCCTTTGCATCCCGATCTCCTGGGCGGCCCGGGTGATATTCCATCCGTTGCGCCGCAGGGCCGAGACGAGAAAGCCCTTCTCGATCTCCTCGATGGATTTGAGACGGATATCCTTTTTCCGTTTTTTCAGCTCTTCCAGCGTCCGCGGGATATCCTGCTCCTCTTCCATAGGAATGATGATGTGCTCCGGCCGGAGCATCCTGTCGTTGCAGACGATAACAGCCCGGTGGACCACATTTTCAAGCTCCCTGATGTTCCCGGGCCAGTCATAGGTGATGAACTGGCGCATCGCCTCGGTGGAAATGTGGGGGACGTTCCTGCCGATCTCCTTGCTGTACTTGTGCAGGAAGTGGTAGGCAAGGGCGGGAATGTCCTCCTTCCTGCTCCGCAGGGGAGGGATGGTGATGGGGAAAACGCTCAACCGGTAATAGAAATCCTCCCTGAAGGCCCCCTCCCTGACCATTTCGGAAAGATCCCTGTTACTCGCGGCGATAAACCGTATGTCGAGCCGCAGGGTCCTCTTGCCTCCGACGGCGCGCAGCTCCTTCTCCTGCAGCACCCGGAGCAGCTTCGATTGCATGGAGAGGGGGAGATTGCTGATCTCGTCGAGGAAGAGGGTGCCGCCGTTAGCCGCCTCGATGAGGCCCTTTTCCGTGGTGACCGCCCCGGTAAAAGAGCCCCGTGTATGCCCGAACAGCTCCGATTCCATGAGGGTCTCCGGTATGGTCCCGCAGTCGAGGACAAAAAAGGGCTGCTCTCTCCGGGCGCTGTTATAGTGCACTGCCCGTGCGACCAGCTCTTTCCCGGTGCCGCTCTCCCCGGTGATCAGGACGGTGCTGGCGGTGGGAGCCACCGTGCTCACCAGCTTGAAGATCCTCTGCATCTCCTTCGAGATGCCGATGATGTTTTCGAGGCTGTAGAAGGCGTTTATCTCCTGTTTGAGCCGTACATTCTCGATCTGGAGCTTCCTCTTCTCGAGGCACCTCTCCACAGCATTCAGCAGGACTTCGGGGGTGAAAGGCTTTTCGATGTAGTCATAGGCGCCGTACTTCAGGGCGTCCACCGCCGTCGCGACCGTGCCGTATCCGGTGATGAGGATGACCTCGGTATCGGGCCACTCCTCCTTCACTTTCCTGAGCAGGTCGATCCCGGTCATATCGGACAGCTTGAGATCGGTCAGCACAAGGTCGAAGCACGCATCATGGAGCTTTTGCGATGCCTCGGTTCCACTTGCCGCGGTGTCGAGGGTGTAGCCCTGGGGAGAGAGGACCTTCACACAGCTTATCCGTACGATCTCTTCGTCATCCACAATGAGAAGACGGGGATTCATCAGGGGCACGTATCGAACACCTCGTATATCACGGATTCAGGGGTCTTTTGCACATTTCCCCCACCACGCGGCAGCACGCCAGGGGCAGGTGCTACGCCAGGGGCAGTGTAATGAGGAAAGTCGTCCCTCTGCCTTCCTCGCTCTCGACCTGTATCTGCCCGCCGTGCTTTTTGATGATTCCGTAGCTGACGGCAAGACCGAGCCCCGTCCCCTTTCCCGCCGGCTTCGTGGTGAAGAAGGGCTCGAAGATCTTTCCGAGATTCTCCCGGGAAATGCCGGGGCCGGTGTCGGCAAAGGCAAGCCGGACGAAACGGGCGCCTCCCTCCTCGACCAACCCGGAGGAGATGGAGATCTTCCCCCTTTCCTCCATGGCATCGGCCGCATTGATCAGTAGGTTCAGGAAAACCTGCTGGATCTGGTTCGGATCCATGGTGATTTCAGGGAACTCGGGAGAGAAGCGCACATCGAAAGAGATGTTATGAAATTTCGACTGGTTTCTCAGAAGGTTGAGCGTATTTTCGACAAGGGTGCCGAGGCTTGCCCTCGTCTTCTCCGCGGCGGTGCGGCGTGAAAAGCCGAGGAGCCCCTTGATGATGACAGAGCATCTTTCCGCCTGGCTGATGATGACGTTCAGGTCCTCGATATCCTCCGTGTTCCCGGGGGGAGTGCGTTTCAGCAGCAGGTGGGCGAAGGTGACGATCCCGGTCAGGGGGCTGTTGATCTCATGGGCCACCCCGGCGGCCATCCGGCCCAGGGAGGCGAGCTTCTCCGTGTTGATCAACTGCTCCTGCGCCTTGTAGATCTCCGAGGTCTTCTTCTGTACCTCTTCCTCAAGATTCCGGGTCCAGCTTTCCATCTTCTCCTTGTACTGCTGCAGTTCATCCACCATGGAATTGAAAGAGCGGGAAAGGTGGCCGATCTCATCCCGGCTCCTGATGCCCACCCGGTATTCCATATCCCCCTTCGAGAGCCTGTCCATCGCGTCCACCAGGCAGGAAATGGGCTTGGTGATAATGGTGGAGAGGATGAGGCAGAGGAAGAAAGAGACAAGGAAGACAAAGGAGCCGCCGTACAGGAAAAGCTCCGAAAGCTCCACCTCCGGATGCTGCCTATTGAAGACATAGGCGAAGAGGAGCCCCGAGAGAAACATCATGCTGCCGATTGCGGGAATAAGCTTGCCTGCCAGAGAATTCAGCGACTTCCTGTGCATTCATTACTATACCGCACCGGTGGTGTTGAGTCAACTTTGCCGTGGGGCGGGAAAGGGGACGGGGCTCGGCCTCGCAGTGAGTTATGGCATAATAGAAGACCACGGTGGTACTATACTGGTAAAAAGCGAGGCGGGGAAGGGGACGAGCTTTTTCATCCGGCTCCCCCTCGGCGAACAGGATATGAACAAAGGAAAAGTGCTCATCATCGACGATGAAGAGATCGTACGGA
>JADLDZ010000409.1 GCA_020846375.1 Nitrospirales bacterium
ATCTTTCCAGGGCAGAGAGCATGAGCGCTGCATAGATATCGCTTTCGATCCAGTCTCTGGTTTTGAGCTGAAAGGAAAAGTCGCTGAATCTCGCCCTCTCGCCCACAAAGTACCTCCTTTTGTTATATTCCACTTCATCTCCGGGGGAACCGCGCCCCTCTTTCAGGGAGAAATTAAGGTCCTTTGCATACCCTACCACAGAAGGGAAGGTGAAATGGCCTCCCTCCCACACCCCCTTTGTAGCACTATACCCGATATCCAAACCGAGCCGCAGTATTCTCCTTTCCGGCTTTTTTTCCGACATCCTGTCCGGCATCATGGGGCCTCCTCAGAAACGGCTGTTTATTGCCGAAGGCAACCTTCTACGTACGGGTGTTCCCATATAGATAGTACCTGCAGTTTTTCTTTGTAATCGTCCTGTAATCGTTTTGCTAGCATGTACGACTGCACAAAAAGCCTTGATCGCTGATTTTTTCCCTATGGGACGGCTTTTCCCGGCAGCTCCGACCGGATGCTCCACCGCTTCGAAAAGGGGACTGAATGGCGATGTTTTAGTATTTTTTCACAGAGCAGGTGACCAAGCAGGTTACTTTCAGGTGATTATTGGAGTGACTGAGAGGGTAACTGATGAGTGACCATACTTTGCGTGAGAGCACGATTTCATTCACTTTGCCTCCGCAAATGTTCCTTCATTTTGCATCCTTATTTGTATCCTTGCGTTTTCTGTTTTCATCAGTATTGGATGCAGGCTGTTTAATCCCATCATTTCAAAGACTTGTGTCGCTATTCCCGTTGCGTAGGGATTCCCTTTATTTTTCTCAATATTATCAGGATGTTTCAGTTTTTCCGCCTATTTTTCTTGTCCGCGGCTGCCATTCTCCCTATAATTAAGAATATCTTTTTATTGATTGATTTTATTATCAATATCCTCTCTTCCGCGACAGCGCAGACCACTTTCCAAGGCGATCAAAAAGCCGGTTTCCTCGAACCTCACTGTGTCGTTCTTATTTTTATTCTATTTTATCAATAAGTTATCTTCTGCTTGCAGGGATTTTGCCTTACGTGCTCTTCTCTTGTTTCCCACGAGAAGGCGGGACTGATGATTCCCTGAAAGCCGAGGATCCATACTTCCCATCATTGAAAGCTCTTTTGAAGGGGTGCTTGCGGCTTTGCCGGGGCACCCCTTTTTCGTTGAATCAGTCAGGAGGTGTCGCATGGTATACCGGGTAAAGCACGGCAGTATTCTTATCGCATCCGGCAGCAGGGCGGAGGCTTTCGCTCTGGCAGCGGAGGTTTCACGGTTGTTTGCCGGCATTCTTCACATTGAAAAAAGTGGAGGAGGAATCGTAAGGAGGTACGTTAATGGAAAGGCAATGCCCTCTATGAAGAAGGCGCGCTGCGCTGTGCAGTATCTGCGGTACTGCACGGAAGCATAGGGTGCATTCCCCCGTCTGCCATTCTGTATTTCCCGCCTCTCTCTTTTCCCGTTTTTCTTTCTGAAAGATTCCTCCATATGTCTGCAGGTATCCGGATTCCGGATCAAATCTTTCCTGACCGCATTTTCAAAGGAGGTAGAGCATGTTTTCATCAACAGGAGCCAGAGCTGTCGCCGCACACAGGGGAATAAGGAACAGGAGATCGAACTGGGAGCGACTGGAGGAAGCGGCCAGGACCTCTCCGGGGAAGTTCATGGCTGCTTTCGCGTCCCTCACGGAGGCGGATAAAAAGGCATTGAAGCCGCTCCTGAAAAGAATAAGTGCTTCTGATACGGAAACCGGCAGGTAGCCCGTCGTTCCTCCCGCTCCTTTCTCTTCAGCAGTTTTCTCTGCCTGTTGCTCTCCCTGTAATGAAGCATTCCAGAGCGTAGCAATCAGCTGAAACAGACGGATTTACGGAGTTGAAAACAGAGCGAATGCTTTCCGTCTTCGGCGGAACGGCAGTACACAACAAAAATGCGAGGTGAAATCATGAAAGAACATATGAAAAGGATAATGAAAGAAGCAAAAAGGAACCAGACGGCGCTGCTGTTGCTGATGGTAAGCGTGCTGCAGTGGGGTGCAGAGGAGATGCTCGGCACTTTCTCGTTCCTGGCCGGTTTTGTCGGTTTCTCCCTTCTGCTCGGGCATGTCGTCTCAAAGGAGCTTTTCAGTAAATACGGTTGGGATGTGGGAGAGAGGCTCAATGCGGCCTGGAAAGACAGGGAACTCTCCCATGCGCTCCTTGCCATTGGGGTGTTGATCGCCCGGGTGGGCGTCTACAGTGCGGTAATGGGAGCGATGGTCGCCTCCCTCTTTTTTATAAGAGGAGGTGCCCAATGAGACTCCCTGCTCTTATCATGATCCTTCTCCTGACGGCCAGTGTCGCAACAGCGGAAGTCCCCCGGAGGGCATACCGCTATTTCCCCGTTCTCAGGGAAGAGCACCAAAGGGTTTGGCCGGAGGGCGACATCCACATCATCGCGGAACAGATCAACCATGAGTCGGGATGGAGGAGGGGGGCTGTCCGCCGCGAAAAGTCGGGGGTCGTCAGTTACGGGGCGCTCCAGGTCCTTGACAGAACGTTTCTCGAACTGAAAAAGAAGTATCCGGAAGCCCTGTACAAGGTGGACAGTCCGGCCGACATGCTGCAGGCGAGATGGGGAATCAGGGCGGGCATCCTTTACGACAGGCATCTGTGGAGTCTCGTCTCCTTTGCTGCCGATATGCGGGAACGGTACGCGATGATGCTCAGTGCCTATAACGGCGGATACGGATGGCTGCTCCGAGACCGCAAGCTGGCCGGGGCGAAGGGAGCCGATCCTGATCGATGGTTCGGGAACGTGGAGCGGTTCTCACAGAGGTCCGGAAGGAACTTCATCATCAACCGGAGGTATGCCCGGGAAATACTCAGCGGTGCGGTGCGGTACAAAGGGTTGTTGTGAGGGGGGCAGGAAGTGTATTGTCCCGCGCCATCGTATGATGACAAAGCTGCCTGCGAAGACCCCGGTCGAAAATGTGGAGGTGGAAGGATGGCGAACGAAATGAACCGTACCCTGCAAGAGAATGTGGAGAGAAGAGTGAGGAACTACCTGGTGCTCTACGCCTGCGTCCCCCTTTTCATCGCCTGGAGCGATGAGGTCCTCCTTCTTGTCGCCGCAGGGTTCGGGGGAAAGGGAAGCAGTGATCTTGCTCATAAGACGATTATCTTTGCCGTTACGGCCGTGGGCACGGTATCAGCAGTCCTGCTCAACTTCGTAAGGGACCTTGGGCTGCCCTTGCTCCTGGACGGCTGCTTGTTCCGCGTGAGGCGCACTGCGAACCGACTGATAGAAGAGGGGCTGATAGAGTACGCGCGCTCCCTCCACGCCGTGGAGTGGCAGGAAATGGAGAGGAAGCGGGCGGGTCTGCCCTCCCTGTTCTGCCACTGCATCAGGGAGCAGAGGGAACTGAACGCCCTGTCGGCACGGTATTGGGAGCAGTACTATGTGAATATCTCCATCGTCTGCCTGGGAGCGGCATACTTTGCTGTGTCCGTGGTCCTTGCCGCTCTCCGGTGCAGAACCGATCTCATCGCCGCTCTTCCCCTCGGCGTCCTCGTCATCGTAGTAATGGTGGGCTGCTCCACGCGGATGGCTCTCCTCGGGAGGATATACGCTCTTCCCCTGCAGCAGATAATGGAGATACGGCCGGAGGAGTTTACCCGGGAGATCAGCAGGCGATGGAGCAGTCCCGCGATGGATCTGTTAAGCACTGTCGAGAGGGACAGGATGCATGAGGCGCATCATGTGCAGTGGTGAGTGCGGAAGGAGGCGCACACGCACGGCAGGAAAGAGGCGGCAGAAGTAATGACAAGGGGGGGCGGAGCCTGTCCCCCCGTCCCCCTCAAAAAAATTTGTCTTTTCGACACATTTTTCCATTAGAATTTTTGATAGAAGATGCGTATTATAAACCATATGCCTCAATAGGGATGCTGCCGGGGAAATACCAGGGAGGTTCAGGTTCATTTGAGAGTCTTGATTATTGAGAATGATCCGATACTGCGCGAAGGGCTTGCCTTCCTCCTCCGTCAGGACAAAGAAATCAGTATCGCCGGCTCTTTCACGTCTTCAGAGGAAGCCATGAGGTCCCTCGCCATTTCCCCCGCACCGGGAGTGATCGACATACTTCTGATCGATATCGGGCTGCCGGGAATGTCCGGAATCGAGTGCATACGGGCGATGAAGGCTCGGTACCCCGATATCGGGATCGTGGTCCTCACCCTCTGTGAAGACGACGAAAAGGTTCTTTCGGCAATAAGGGCTGGAGCCTCCTCGTACCTGTTGAGAGGGAACAAGCCATGGGAGGTGGTAGAGGCCATAAAATGCCTTTACCATGAAGGGGGAGCGTTTATCAGCCCGAGAATCGCTCGTCGGGTGCTCGCGATGCTCAAAGGTGACGGCCAGGATACGAAGAATATCCTGACGGAAAGGGAGAAGGAGGCGCTGACCCTCATCGGCCAGGGCAGGTCCTACAAGGAAATTGCGGGGCTTTTAAATATCAGTATCGAAACGGTAAAGGTCCATGTGAAAAACAGCTATGGAAAGCTGCAGGCGGGCAATAGGACGGATGCGCTCAGGATAGCCAGACTGAAAGGATATATATAGCAATTGCGATATCTTTTCTACCACAAAAATACCACCTAAGTGTTATTTATTTCTGTGCGCAAGAGTTGTATTCTATCCCATGTTTTTTGAAAGAAATTGTCTTCCGGCTGACTACGGGATAGCGGAAGAGAGGAATCTCACGGTACGCATAAGAGACCGGGTCCGGTTTTTCCTCGGGGAATACTCCATTACGGATCTGGAGGACCACCAGAGGGTCCTGAGGACCTTCGGTGCATGCCTGCACTTTCCTGAGCGGTTCCCCATGAAAGTAAGCGGGATGACGATACCGGTGGGCAAGGGCCGCCTCGTGACTGCAGTCAACGGTAATTATACCGGCATCCACAAGGGCGCAGCGGTATGGAGGGAGATTGCACACCTCCTTCTTGGCCATTGCCGGAGAGGCGTTGTCGTCACTTTTGATTCCCCGGTAACCGCCACTGATTACATCTCATGGATATTTGTCGTAGAGATGATAAATGCATTGTCGGGAGGGGTTGATCGTGATTGACAGCCTGCATCAGGCGGTTGTCCCCCCAGTTTGTATGGGCAATCCGCCTCTCCCGCGTTTTGTGGCATGAACGGGAGGCGCTTCCCTTTCGGTCTGTTTTGGGAACTGCGGAACAGCAGGAGCATCGCTTTCTGCGCCGCACTTTCCCTCCTTTTTTCATCACTCATTCCACCCGTCCGACAGGCATGCTGCGTCTCCGGTATGATTCCGGTATGGTATAGTAAAGGGTTCTGATACGGACATGCCGGTGAGCGGCAAAGAAGGAGGAATGAGCCATGAGCAGCGAGCCGAACAAGATTATCTACTCCATGATCGGGGTGAGCAAATATTATGACAAGAAACCGGTACTGAAGGATATCTATCTCTCCTATTTCTACGGAGCCAAGATCGGCGTCATCGGTCTCAACGGATCGGGAAAAAGCTCTCTGCTGCGTATCCTTGCAGGGGCGGACAAGGAGTTCAACGGTGAGACGGTCCTTTCTCCCGGCCATACCGTGGGGCTCCTCGAGCAGGAGCCGGGGCTTGACGACAGGAAGACGGTGCGGGAGATCGTCGAGGAAGGAGTGCAGAAGATTGTCGACGCTCTCAACGAATACAATGCGATCAATGAAAAGTTTGCCGAGCCCCTGTCGGAGGACGAGATGAACAGGCTTATCGAGCGGCAGGGCGCGGTGCAGGAAAAACTGGATTCTCTGGATGCCTGGGACTTGGATTCGCGTCTTGAGATGGCCATGGATGCCCTGCGTTGCCCGCCGGGAGACACGCCGGTGAAGGTCCTCTCCGGGGGGGAGAAGCGTAGGGTCGCCCTCTGCCGGCTCCTGCTGCAAAAGCCTGATATCCTGCTGCTGGACGAGCCCACCAACCACCTCGACGCCGAGACGGTCGCGTGGCTGGAGCATCATCTGCAAGGGTATGCGGGAACGGTTATCGCTGTGACACACGACCGCTATTTCCTCGACAATGCCGCGGGCTGGATCCTGGAGCTCGACAGGGGACAGGGGATTCCCTGGAAAGGCAACTATTCTTCCTGGCTCGATCAGAAGAAGAACCGGCTGCAGCAGGAGGAAAAAGCTGAAAGCGAACGGCAGAAGACGCTGCAGCGCGAGCTGGAGTGGATCAACATGTCCCCGAAGGGACGCCACGCGAAATCGAAGGCGCGCATCACCTCTTACGAATCCCTGCTCAGCCAGGACACGGAGAAACAGGCAAAAGACCTGGAGCTTTACATCCCTCCGGGTCCCCGTCTGGGCGATGTGGTGATCCAGGCCGACGCGGTGAGCAAGACGTATGGAGACCGGATTCTTATGGAAGGAATGACCTTCTCGCTCCCCCCGGGGGGGATTGTGGGCGTCATCGGCCCCAACGGGGCGGGAAAAACCACGCTGTTCCGCATGATCACCGGGCAGGAAAGGCCCGATTCAGGGTCGTTCAGGACAGGGGATACGGTAAAGTTGGCATATGTCGATCAGAGCCGTGACTCGCTCGATCCTGACAAGACCCTATGGGAAATCATTTCAGGCGGCGAGGACGTTCTTCAGCTCGGGAAGAGACAAGTCAATTCAAGAGCGTATGTGGCGCGCTTCAATTTCTCGGGGGCTGATCAGCAGAAAAAGGCAGCGATGCTGTCGGGAGGCGAGCGCAACCGCGTGCACCTGGCGCGTATGCTGAAGGAGGGTGCGAATGTCCTGCTGCTGGACGAGCCTACCAATGACCTGGATGTCAACACGATGCGGGCGCTGGAGGAAGCACTGGAGAGCTTCGCCGGTTGTGCCGTCGTTATCAGCCATGACCGCTGGTTCCTCGACCGTATCGCAACCCACATCCTCGCCTTCGAGGGAGAGAGCAAGGTCGTCTGGTTCGAGGGGAACTATTCCGAGTACGAGGCGGATCGAAAGGCAAGGCTCGGGGCCGCTGCCGATCAGCCCCACCGCATCAAGTACCGCCAGTTGACCAGGGGGTAAGCACCCCCTCCGCATCAGGGGGATGCCGGGGCTCTTTCCGCTCCCTTATCGTGCTGCCTTCTCCGCTCGTGCCCTCCAGCGGTCGATGATCTCCATCGCGATCCTGACGAGGTCCGGAATGGACCTCCGGACTGCAGGGGAAAGCTCAAGCCCGTATCCGACAATCCCGGGCTCTACCCCAAGCAGGGTGATTTCCGGCTGCTCGCCGGGGGGAAGGCTCCATACCGCCTCCAGGAGGGCAGCCTGGTGCAGCGATCCCTGCATGCCGGCTCCGTTGCCGGCGCGAAGGGGGATGGAGTAGATCATTCCGGGAGTCCCTCCTGCCGGCATTGTATCGACGGCGAGGACCCTGTCGGCCCACGCAAAGAGACGGCATGCGTCAGAACCCGAGGTGCCGATCTCGCTGACAAGGATCTCGGCGGTATTCATCTTCTGCATTTCGCGTATAGCGTGGATCCCGACTCCGCCGTCCCTGAGCAGCACATTCCCGAACCCTGCCACGAGTATCCTGCAGACGCTGCTGCTCCCTTCTTTCCTTTCGTTGCCATACATTTCCATGCTGCATCTGAGCCCCACGGTAGTGAATACCGGGCGGCTGCTCTCCTTTTCATTCATCTGCTCTGTTCCCTGCATTTTGTCTTCAGGAGGGCAGAGGCATCTTCTCGTGATGCGCCCTTCCCCCGGCATCGAGTCCACGCATACCATGCAGTGGAATTCCTGGTCTGCACAAAGCTCTTCATTGATCGCTTTTCTCAGCCGGCGGACAGAATTGCAAATAGCGTTCCAGGTAAATACGTTGTTGAAAAGAAAGGAAAGTGCCTATGACCGCCAAGGGGCATCCCGAATATTTGTATGGATTTTCAGGCAGGAAGCGGAGGGTTTTGGGGAAAGAGCAGGGGCTGCGGCAGATTCCCGGGAATCTGCCGTGCAGCAAAAAGCATACAATAGTTCCTCCTCTTTCCCTCTTCGGACGACGCCGGAACAGGGAAAGAAGCTCCAGAGCGGGGCAACAGAGGGGAAGAGAAGAGAGCCTCTCCGGGAGAGGAGGGAATGCGGCTATTGGCCTAACGCAACAAGCAGCACGCCCAATTTCTGCTCAGTCTCTTTCAGTTGGCTGATTTCCATATCCGAAAGTTTTGCCGGAGCGACATCCTGACACGTATAGGCCACAAGGGTCTTGCCTATCTTCTGTTCAAGTGACTGCACCTCTTTGAGCTTGCTTCCGTCAAGCTGGGGAATCGTGCACATCATAATGGTCTCCTCCTTTTCTTTCGTTGGGTGGATTTTTCCTGCTTAAATAATCGCACTATTTCTCTCCGCTGTCAATGCCCGGAGCAAACGTCTTCTTGCGTCCCTCTCCCGGCATGGTATACTTATGCAGTACCTTCACGCCCTTACGGTTCGACTGGGGTAGTGGAGAAGGGGAGGTGCGCTATGGAAAAGTGGAACATCGACTCCGATCATTCGGTTGCCGCCTTTGCCGTACGGCATATGATGATCGCCATGGTACGCGGTCAGTTCAATAAACTGAGCGGCAGTATCTGCTTTGATCCGGATGATGCGGCGCGGTCTTCCGTTGAAGTGGAGATAGAGGCGGCAAGCATTACTACCGGGATTCCGAAGCGTGACGACCATCTGCGCAGCCCCGACTTCTTCGATGTGGAGAAATATCCGGCGGTCGTCTTCAGGAGCACTGCAGTGGAAGCCACCGGAGGCAACCGGGCCAGGGTCACCGGTGAACTGACCCTGCACGGGACCACGAGGACGATCACTTTTGATGCGGAACACTTCGGACCGGTAAAAGCCCCCTATGGAGGCGAAATAAGCAGGGGATTTTCCGCTTCTACCCGTCTGAATCGTGAGGACTTCGGAATTCTCTGGAACGAAACCCTCGAAGCCGGAGGGGTCATGGTGGGAAACGAAGTGCAGATCTTCCTGGATATCGAGGCCGACCTCGCCGCTGACCAGCCGTAGCCGTCCGGGCTGACGCAAGGCACCCTGCCTGAGGAGAGAGCAGGTGCCACGACCTTGCTTCGTCGAGGGGACATCTCCAGAATGTATTCCGCCGCGGTGTGCGGCGTTCCGGGGGAGAGGTGGTCAGGCTGACATATTATTTCAAGGAAGGGTGCTGTATCTGTGATACGACCGAGGAGATGCTGAACGGCCTCAGGGAAAAGCATGCCCTCGATATCAGAAAGATTTCCATCGAGTCCGATGACGAACTCTATGAGCTGTACCGCTTCGATATCCCTGTCCTCGAGTTCAGGGACGGCTCGACGCTGCATGGGCGGATAAAAAAGAAGGACCTGCTCAGGAAGCTTGAAGAAAACAAGGAATGACGCCGTTTTCCCCAGGCTCCCCTAGAGAGGTGCCGGGCTGCCGGTCAGCCGCCCGTTTTCCCGCCTTCCGCGCTCCCTCAGGCATCCCGGAAGCGTTATTTCTTGAGGCGTGATTCGATGTTGCGGCTGATCTTCCGGGAAAGGGCCTCGTCGCCGAAGGTGCCGATCTTGATGGTGGTCACGATCATGTCGGGTTTTTTCGCCTGCAACACCAGGGAAACACTGGTTCCATCCTTTTTGTTCCCCTCGATCGTGCCTCCGTACATGTCGTGTTGGACGTTGTTGATCACGATATCGTTATCGGTAAGGGCTGCACGTGCGGCCCCGAAGGTCCTGAACAGGGTATCGGCAAAAGTCACCTGGAGCTTGCCCTGTGAGTAGATCGCGGCTTCCGTCCCGAAGGGCGGTGAAGGGGGCCTCTCGACGGTGACGCACCCCTGAGCGACAAAAACGGCCAGCAGTAAGAAGAAGGTGAAAGCGCTTCCTGTTCTTTTCCTCATAGAGTCTCTCCTTTCCGTTGCGGATTGGTATAGTGCGTTCCCCCTGAAGTGTGCAGACACACCCATGTCCTCTCGTCATATCCAGTATTCCGGCCATTTGTCGTAGTCGTAGAAGCGGACCTCGTATTCCCGGACTCAAGTGCCCCGAGCAGCGTTGCATCCCCCATCCTCCGAAGGTCATGAGAGATATCCTCCTATTAACCATTTAACAGCCTTTCTGTCCGTTGTCAAGCAAAACACTCCTTTTCGGGAACCTGTCCCTTCTGTCTTTTTTGGGATATAATAATATGGCGTTATGGGATATAATTTGAACAAAGCGGAAAATCTCTTGTGCGCTGCTCGACCTGATTCCCGTATGAACAATCGGTATCCATCACCTTCGTGTACGGAACGCAGAGGTGCCTGATGCTCTTTCCCCTTCCCGGAGGGTTCCGTGGAAACATTTTCTCTCTCCTTTACGGGCTTCTCCCCCGGTTTTTCCTGTTCCTTTCAGGGCTGCTGCTCTGCATGACGTTGCCGGGGCCGGCACGGGGGGCCGCCCCTGCTGTCCACGTATCCGTCGAGGGGATCGAGGGAGACCTCCGGGAGAATGTCCTCGGATATCTCGGCATCGAGCAGCATAAGAAAGATGCGGATCTCTCCGAAGAGGACGTGCACAGGATGTATGAAAAGGCTCCGGAGGAAATCAGACACGCCCTGCAGCCCTTCGGCTTTTACAAGCCGGACATCGCCTCCGAGCTTTCCCTGAAGGAGGGTGAATGGAGGGCTTCTTTCAAGATTGACACGGGGCCGGCGGTCAGAATACGCACTATCGACATCACCACTGCAGGGCCGGGCTCCGGAGATGCCCGATTGGAGCGGCTCCGGGAGGACTTCCCGGTGAAGGAGGGTCAGGTCCTGCACCATGAAACATACGAGAAGGCGAAGCGTATGCTCCAGGAAACCGCTACGGAGCGCGGGTATCTCGATGCGGAATTTCTGGAACATCAAGTCGTCGTACACCTCGAAGAATACTACGCGTCGGTGGAATTACGTCTCAATACCGGACCTCTTTACTACTTCGGAGAGGTGACCTTCCGGCAGGAGGCGCTCCGGCCCGAATTCCTTGCACGTTTCGTTCCTTTCCGGCAGGGGGACCCCTACCGCATTTCAGCATTGCTCGACCTGCAGAGCGCCCTTTACGAGAGCGACTACTTCAGCCAGGTGGAGGTGCGGCCCCGGCGGGACCTTGCAGAGGACCGGGTCATCCCGGTGGAGGTGATTCTCGATCCTCGAAAGCGCCAGAAATATCTCTTCGGGATCGGATACGGCACTGACACCGGAGTGCGCGGTGTCCTCGGATGGGAAAACCGCAGGGTCAACCGCAGGGGCCATAAATTCAGTGTCGAACTGAGTCTGTCCGAGATACGGGGCAGCCTTACCTCCCGGTACACCATCCCCATGAAGCATCCGGTTACCGATCATTTCGATCTTTCGGCGGGTTTCTCACAGGACAGGACGCAGACCAGCAGGAGCTCGACGCGCCTCCTGGGCGCCAGCTATACGCAGGTGCGCGGAAAGTGGCGGGAAACCTTTTATCTCAATTTCCAGCAGGAGAAGTTTACCATCGGCAACGAATCGGGGGATTCCACTCTCCTCCTGCCGGGGACGAACTGGGTGCGGGTCAGGGCGGACAATCGCATCAACACCACGAACGGGAGCAGACTGATCCTCGACCTCAGGGGGGCCCACACCGCCCTGGTATCCGATACCTCTTTTGTGCAGGCGCGCATTAATGCGAAGGTGATACGCAGCCTGGGCTCCATCGGCAGGATCATCCTGCGCGGGGACGCGGGGACTACCCAAGTGAAGGATTTCTCCCGGCTTCCCCCCTCTCAGCGTTTCTTTACGGGGGGCGACCAGAGCGTGCGCGGATACGCCTACAACAGTCTCGGCCCCGAGGACGCGGAGGGAGAGGTTACCGGAGGAAAGCATCTCCTGGTGGGCAGTGTGGAGTATGAGCAGCACATCATGAAAAAATGGAGTGCTGCGGTATTCTTCGATGCAGGGAACGCCCTTAACAGGCTTTCCGGTGCACTGCAGCAGGGGGCGGGCTTCGGGGTGCGGTGGAGGTCCCCGGTAGGCCCGGTGCGGGTGGATATGGCCTGGGCCCTGAGCAAACCCGACACCCCGTGGCGCATTCATATAACCATCGGACCCGACCTATGAGGCGCACACTCCTCTGGATAGCTCTTCCGGTCCTGCTTGCCCTTGTGGCCGGCTTCGCCCTTGCGGCGTTCCTGCTTACGACGGAAGCGGGCCTGCAATGGTTTTTCCCTCTTGTCTCACGGTATGTTCCCGGCGAGGTAACGGTAAAGGAGCTCAGGGGGCGGCTCATCGGCCCCCTCTCGATAAAAGGCCTGAAGTACCGTACCGGCGAGTTCTCCCTTTTCATCGATTCCCTCTCCCTCGACTGGATGCCTTACTTTCTCACCTCAGGGGAGGTGTATATAACCCGACTTGCCGCGGAGGGAATCGTCTACTACCGTACAGGAGAGGAAGAGCCGAAGCGTATACGTCTTCCCGATATACGCCTGCCCCTGGCTGTTACGCTCCAGAATACCGTGCTGAAGAGGATCGCCGTATATCATACTCTGAAAAGCCCTCCTCTTGTGGTAAGCGAGGCATTTCTGCAGATGAGCAGCGGCTG
>JADLDZ010000410.1 GCA_020846375.1 Nitrospirales bacterium
GTACGCGCAATCGATCACGTCGCAGCCGTCTATCTTTGACATCGCCATTGGCATGGATATTCCCCCTTCACGCCATTCCCTCCTGCTTAAAAAAAGTTTAGCAGAATAAGACAGACTGTCAAGCGGGGCAACGATCTTGCCATCTGTACAGGTGTGTACATAGTGACCAGACTGAGGGGAGAGGGTGAAGAGCAGCGGGGAGACAAAGAGAGTAGAAGCTGTACGTCACATCCTGCATGTTGTAAGAAAGTTGAAGGTATCCTGGCAGAGAAAATCCACACAACTTCCCGGATTGAGAGCAGCCCGATGATCCTATACCATGAACTAATTTCACTGTGGCATAAAGCTATTTTCGTTACTCTTTGCTGTTTTGCGGCGTTCCCCGCAGGAGATTATACAGTGCGGGCGCTCCCAAGCGAATCAGGGGTTGTCGTTCCACTGGATTCCGCGGAAATCCCATGGCAGCGGCAGGCAGACCGCTATGGCAGCGCTGTCATTCGCCTACCCCAAAACCCGGTCTTTTCCGGGTCGCCAGAAAGTCCAGAAGGTTTTCGGTTTCCGTGGTGGAAAGGATGCGGCCGAATACCGGCATGTTGTATGCGCCGTTCATGATGCGCAGCGTCATCTGGTCGCGGGTAAGCCGGTCGGCTATCCAGCTCAGATCAGGCCCCCTCTTGCCCCCATGGCCCTCTATCGTGTGGCAGTAGAGGCATGCCTTCTCATTGAAGACCATGGCCCCGTCATACACCGGGCCGGAAGAAACCCCGATGATATCCGCGGTCAGGGGAGGAGCGTTGACGCGAGGGGACCAATTCTCACGCCATCCCGCCAGGGTAAGCGCGGCGATGCACGAGAATATGAATATCACAGCGGCGACCGCCAAAGGTCTTCGCTCCGGATGCCGCTCCCCGCGGTTGCTTGCCAGCGGTACCGAAAGGAGGATCAGAGCGATCAAGAAGGGCGCCAAAACCATGACATAGTTCTCAAGGGAGTACGGTAGCAGTGCCAGCACGGCGAAATACCACCAGAAATACCAGTCAGGACGGGGGTGCGCATTGATCAGCGAAGGATCAGGCGGCCTGTCAAGCTTGGACGGACCGACCACCCAGGCCAATAGCAATACGGCAAGGACCACTGCAAGAGCGAACACGAAATCGCGCCAGGCGGCTTCGGGCCAGAAAGGAACGCCTTTCTCCCGCAGCATGCTCTGGTATTCCGAACGATACGTCGAGGGATCCACCCCGCGCCCCGGCACGGGAGGTTCGGATACTCCGTTTCGAAGCACGAGATACAGATGCAGGCCCGCAAGCGATACGAGCAGGATCGGCAGGATGAAGACATGCACCGCAAATATCCGGCTCAAGGTAGAGGATCCCATTACATCGCCGCCCATTATGAAGTACCCGAGCCATGTGCCGATCAGGGGAAAGCGTCCGGACATCTCGGTGCCTACCACCAGCGACCATACCGCGTTCTGGTCCCAGCGCATTATCTGGCCGCTGAATGCCATCGCTGCAGTGATACCAAGCAACAGCACGCCGCTGCCCCAGTTCAATTCCCTCGGAAACTTGTAACTGCCGGTAAGGAATACCCTGACGAGGTGAATGATGATCATGACGACCATGGCCGATGCCCCCCAGTAATGCATGCCTCTCAGAAGCGCACCCAGCGGGGCTTTGTCGGTAATATACTGCAGGCTTTGATAGGCGCCGCCCGTCGAAGAAACATAGGTCGTCAGCAGACCGATGCCGGTGACAACCTGCAGGATAAAAGCCGCCAGGACCGCGCTGCCGAAGACATATTTCCACCTGGCGCCGGGCGGGACCGGATGAACCGCCACCGACACAATCAGGTTCACGAGGCCGGTCCGGTCGTTCAGCCATTGCAAGGGCGTTTTCCTCTGCTTCATTTTTTCCTCTCCGGAAGTCACGTGATGGGAAGAGAACGCGTCTCCAGTTCTACCTGTCCGCCGCGAACCCTGACCCGGAAGCGCTGCAGAGGTAGGGGAGCGGGGCCAGCCGCGACAGATCCGTCCGCGTAGTAAACACTACCGTGGCAGGGACAGATGAACAGTTTGGAGTTTGGTTCCCAGCGGACCGGACAACCGAGGTGGGAACAATTAAGGACAAAAGCGGTAAAGTTCGCGTCCCCCTCCCTGCGCACCCAGGCGCCCGTTTTGCCGGTCACACCCGCCCAGGACCTTGCCGACGGATTTTCAAAGGCGACCAGGACCGTATCGCCGTCAGTGAACCGGTCTACCGACCCTATTGGTACCCACTGATGTTGCATCTTGCGGAAAGCCGGCTCCAGGATATAGCCGATCACCGGCAATCCCGCCGCGGCCGCCAGCAGGGTCCCTGCGGCTATGGCGAGAGTGGCCAGGAAACGTCGCCGACCCAGGCCGGCTTCACCAGGCCGGCCGGCTGTATTGTCAGTGTCGCTCTTCACGTGAGAGCTCTCCTACCCATTTTACGATAGCCAAAATGAAAAGCACTATTCCCACAATGCTTATAAGATTTGACGTCAGGATCCCGAGCCCCATAAGCGTCGCTCCCAAGGAAAGCATAAACGGCCAGTGGGTGGGGGAGGGGATGGCTTCGGGCTTCGGAATATTCCAGCCTTCCAGACTTTTTCCCCCATTGTCAGGGGAAAGACCTCCGGTGCCTTGTCGATTTTCATTGCTGTCTTGCATATCCGGATCCTTTGTGTGCCGCCATCCGTTCTTCAGGGCTGTACAGCCGACTGATAGCGGCCAGCATCGCCGAGAAATACAGCAGGCCTCCGACTATCCACATGAACATGCCGCCCAGATCGAGGTCCGACTGGGGATCCAGTTTCCAGACAGTGCGGACAAACCGGTAGACGGCGTCGTCGGTGGGGCGCATGTACCTTGGGTAATATCCAACAGGTGCAAAAGTCAACAAGATTCCGAGGATCATGTTGGCCGAAAGAGCGATAAAAATATAAACTGCCCCCACGACCGGTGAAAGTCGATGCGACGGCAAAGGGGTGAAGATGGGCCACCAGAATATGGTCCCCGTAATCAGCATGCTCAAATGCTGCACCGCGTGGATCCCTTCGCTGTTCAGCGCCGTGTTATAGAGTACAGGCAGATGCCACAGCCACAAGGTTCCCACTGCCAGCAGCCAGGCCACGGCCGGCCTGCGGAGAAATCGCTCGGCTTTTGCCGCGACTTCAACGGACAAAAGCGCCTGCACCGGAGCCGGCGGGAGGCCGAGCAGGAGAAGCGGAGGCACGGCCAGATAGAGCAGGATATGTTCCAGCATATGGGCGCTAAACAGATAATTATCACCGAGAAAATCCAACGGCCCGATCAGCGTCAACAGCATGAGCGCAACGCCTGAGATGAAAAATGCCGCTTTGCGGTCCATGCGGAAATGGACCATCCACAGATACGCGAGGAGAAGCGCTGTGCATCCGATGATTACCGTCGGCTCGAAATCCCACGCCTCCCAAAATAGTTGTGCGCCGGTCATTGCAGAATCCACAGGTAGACAACGGGGAAAATGACCGCCCAGACCCCGTCTACGAAATGCCAGTAGATCGAAACGCTGTCCACGGCCCTTAAGGGGTCTACGATGCCCCGCTTCAGCTCGAGACCGAAAAGGGTCCCCAGCATGGTGAGGCCGATAAAGACGTGGAGGCCGTGAAAGCCCGTAAGGGTGAAGAACGTCGTGCCGAACAGGTCCCGGCTGATGATCACGTTTTTCCGGATGAGAGACACGTATTCAACGCCCTGCCCCGCCAAAAACGCCGTTCCCAACACAAGCGTCGTGAAAAGCAATGCAAGAGCCGCTCTCCTCGCGCCGTTCCTGAAATGAATGCCCGCGCGCCACATCGTGAAACTGCTGCCGACAAGACATGCGGTAAAGATCCCGGTTTTCGGGACATCCAGGTAACGGAACGCGTCGGCTGCGCTGGGCGTGGTCGCGTGATAGACCACGTACGCGATGATCAGCAGGATAAAGAAAACCGATTCGGATGCCACGAAAAGCAACATTGCCAGCCTGATCCTGCTCATTCGTTATCCCTCTCACGAGAGGATGACGGCAGCGTATCCGGCAGCCTTCCGGATTCCTTCAGGTCCCAGAGCGGCGTGATGCTGCGAACGGGCGGGATGCGCTCGAAGTTGCGAGGCGGCGGAGGGGAGGACGTGGCCCATTCCAGGGTCGCGCCGTTCCACGGATTATCCCCGGCCGGTTTCCCTTTGCGGAGGCTGACGATCAGGTTTGCGAAAAAGACAAGAATCCCCAGTGCGAGGATGTAGGCGGAAAGAGAGGATATGAGGTTGATGGACGCAAGATGCGGCAGATCGGGGTAGGTATAAACCCTGCGCGGCATGCCCGCGAGCCCGGCGAAGTGGAGTATGAAGAACGCGCCGTTGAAGCCGATCACCATGAGCCAGAACTGGATCTTGCCCAGCTTTTCCGAGAGCATGCGACCGGTTATTTTCGGGTACCAGTAATAAAATCCCGCCATGACCGTGAAGAGGGTGCCGCCCAGAAGCGTGTAATGGAAATGGGCCACTACGAAATACGTGTGGGTAAGCGCCCAGTCGATGGGCACGGTGGCGAAGGCTACGCCGGTCAGACCGCCGATCGTGAACTGCAAGATGAATGCAACGGCGAACAGCATGGCCGTGTCGAAGCTGATCGAGCCTCCCCACATGGTGGCGATCCAGTTGAAGACCTTGATCCCGGTGGGGACGGCGATCAGCATGCTTGCGAGGGCAAAGACATAATAGACTGTAAAATTCATTCCCGTAGCGAACATGTGATGCGCCCAGACGCCGAAGCTGAGGAAACCGATCGCCACGGTGGCGATGGCCAGGAAGGCGTAGCCGAAGATCGGCTTGCGGGAGAAAACCGGGATCACCTCCGATATGATCCCGAAGCCGGGCAGGATCAGGATGTAAACCTCGGGGTGGCCGAAAAACCAAAAATAATGTTGCCAGAGCAGCGGCTTGCCCCCTGCCGCCGGGACGAAGAAGAGGGCATTCAGATGCCGGTCAAGGAACAGCATCACCAGCGCCGTGTTCAGCGCGGGCATGGCCAGAAGCATGAGAACGGCGTTGGCCGCCGACATCCAGACGAACAACGGCACCCGGGACAGTTTCATATCGGGGGCGCGCAGTGCGGCAACGGTGACGAGAATGTTGACCGAGTTCATGATCGTCCCTGCCCCGGCCAGGAGGAGGCCGACGATCCAATAGTCCACGCCGGTGCCGATCATATACTTGCTCATCGTATAGTTAGTTTCTGTAAGCGGGGCATAGGCGGACCAACCCACGTTGAGCGCGCCGCCCGTAAAAAAACTGAAATACAGAAGGAGTCCGCCCATCAGGTACAGCCAGTAGCTGAGGGCGTTCATCCTCGGGAACGCGACGTCGCGGGCCCCGATCATCAGGGGCGTGAAATAGATCATGAAAGCGATGAGCATGGGCATAACCGCGAGGAATACCATCGTGGTGCCGTGCATCGAGAAGACCTGGTTGTAGGTCGCGGAGGACAGCCAGCCATGGTTCGGTCTGATGAGCTGGGTGCGCATGATCATTGCCAGGGATACGGCCACCAGGAAAAACGTCAGCGAAGTTATGAAATACATGATGCCTATCTGCTTGTGGTCCACGGGAGAGAGCCAGCTCAGCAGGCCTTTATATTCCTTCATTTGAAAAACGGTCCCGGCTTTTTCAGGGGGAACGGATCCGCCGTTCATTTCAATCCTCCGAGATAGGCAACAAGATATCCGACCTGATCGTCGGAAAGGCCGAGGTCGGGCATGTTGCAGTCCTTTACGGACTGGGGATCCCTGAGCCACCTGGACAGGTTCTCCGGCGTATTGGTAAGCGCGCCCGCAGCCAGGGTTTCCCGGCTTGCCACGTGGGTCAGGTCAGGAGCCACGCGGCCTTTGGTCACGAGCCCGGCAATGGAGTGGCAGTTGATGCAGTTCTTTTCCATGAAGACCCCGACTCCTTTAGCTGCCTGAGCTGCTGAGGGGGGCGAGGCCGGCTGCTGCTGGCTCCCGATCCATGTATTGAAATCATCGGTAGACTGTGCAATGACCCGGATCCTCATCTTCCCATGACCCATGCCGCAGAACGAACTGCAGGCGCCCAGGTAGACCCCCGGGCGTTCGAGGGTCAGCCACAGGTGGTTCGGATGGCCAGGAATGACGTCGATTTTCTGTCCCAGCGACGGGACCCAGAAGCTGTGAATTACATCTCCGGATTCGAACCGGAGAAGCAGGCGTCTGCCCACCGGCAAGTGGATCTCGTTGGCCGCCGTCACTCCCGGTTGAGGATAGCGCAGCCCCCACCACCACTGGTGCGCTGTTACGGTCAGGTCGGGCTGATGTCCGAGCGCCGGCGGGTTCACCAGGGACATGATCCAGACGGCAACGACAAAGAGCCCGGTGACGATGAGAAGGGGAATGGCTGTCCAGAGGACTTCCAGCCTGACATTTTCCCTGAAAGTTTTCGGCTCCCGCCCTTCCCGACGGCGGAACCTGCACAAGGCGTACATTGATAACCCCGCGACAACGGCAAAGATAAAGGCAGAAACACCGAGCACGATATAAAACGCCCGGAGAATATCGACAGCCTGCCTCGTCCCCGGACTTAACACCGATGTAAAATAATCCATCTTTGCCTCCGGTTATAAAGCATGGCGGTGCCGGGCCTTTGGCCGATTCGTCGAATTCAGCAGTCCTTCTACCCGGCGCCTTCAGCTTCAGGATGAATTCATAAACGAAGCCCCCGGCACCAACAGGTTCCAGCCTTCCAGACCGAACGGGTTGTGGATGACATGAATGACGTAGAGCTCGTCCCCCTGCCTGCGTGACAACGATGCACCGTATGCAAATGTCTTCCGGCACGTTTCCGGCATCCTGCACACACAGAGAATCCGTTTTACTTCCTCCATGTCCCACCCCCTTAATTTTTTATTATCACATTACGATGCGCGTGTCAACGAGCCCCTCCCCCGTTTCTCCCGGAAGAGGACTGGCGTTATTACCCGAAGGCATACCTTGACAAACCGGCGGAAGCCCTCATGAAGAAGGAGACCATGGATGGAAATGAAATAGAACGGATAATAAGGGAATCGCAAACGCGCCCTACATGCAATAGGCGGACGAAAGGCGGACGGAAGAGATGTGTATCGGGACATCGCTTCACATCATTGGACGAACAACTTTAACTGCTTCAGTAACGGCACCAGTACGATGGCGACAAAATCCTGGAGGAAATGTATTACGATGGGAGCAGTGAGGCTCTTCCGCCACAGGTAAATGAGGGCCAGCATAACTCCCATAAAGCCTGTGGTAATTACATTGACTGTTCCTTCATAGCCGTGTCCAAGGGAAAAGAACACCGCCGACAACAGCACCGCCGCGGCGGGGCTTGACGTAACGGCGCTGAAGCGCAGTATGAGATACCCGCGGAAGATCGTCTCTTCGGCCAAGGCAACGGTAATAACCAGGAAAAAGGCCAGAACGAATCCTGCAATGCCCTTTTCGCTTGCTATGGCAGGCAGCGGAGTTGACGAGACTGGGAGCCCCGCCTTGTGGAGCGAGGCCTCAAGCAAAGAGGCGGCAAAGAAAAAAGGGATGAACAGCCAGATACCCATGCTGATGTCTTTCCGGACGTTTTGTGCCGTCCAGCCAATGGCAATGGCGGGTTCACCGTTGCGCCAGATGAAGAAGAGAATCAGGCTTACCAGTGAGAAGTCGCGCAGCATGGTGGCGCCTGCTATCAGCATGAAGCTCATGCCGCCTTGTCCGACGGCGAAAAATGAAAGAATCAGGGAGGGAAAAATAAGGAAGAGAAAGACCAGGAGCTCAAGGAGCTGCTCCTTGCGTCGCGAGTATACGGGCCGTTTTTCCTCTACGGGATTGTTTGATCCTTCCGACATCACCGAGCCTTCCTGAATTGTCCTGCTGTACATGCCGTTCCCACCCGGCTCCCTATGGATGAAGAGTAATGCTTCACGAGACTTCGATTGTGACAGAGAAGGTCTGCCCACCTCTCTTGAGCAGAAATAGCACGGGTTTCTCTCTTCCTGATTTTTTCATGGCAGCGTCATAATCTTTAGAGTGCTGACCAGGATATGGTTCATCCTCGATCACATCACCGGCCCGGATGCCCACAAAATCGGCGGGACTGCCGGGAGACACATTCACAACGACGACCCCGGCCCTGTCCTTAAGGTGGAGCTTAGTTGTCGGCCGTGGTGTAATTTTCTCAACGGCCATCCCGAGTTCGACGATTGATGGCATGGCCTTATTATAAGGATATCCCACGCCCGGCAGATGTCAAGTAGAAACAGCCCGTTTTATTCCGTATAGGTATGGACATAGTTGCCAGACTGAGAGGAGAGGGGAAAGAGACGGCCCCTCTATATGACTATGAGGCCCTGCTCCCCTTTGAGCAGATGCAGCTTGATAACAAAACACCTCCTGGACTAAAATGCCCTTCCCCAGTGGGTCTGCGAGCATATGAGAGCATAGGGACCGCCCCCCATGAAAACCTCTCGAAATCCTTCGGCCCTTTGTCTGCCTCGCTTAAATCCCTAAAAAGTGACAAGTATGTTCATACCAGGTACCGGCACCAGTCAGCCAGGGATTACCGGCCGACTTTCCGCGAAGAAACGCGCTTCTTCTCTTTCTCCTCCAGCGTGCCGAGCAGCGCGGAGATGCTGTCCACCATGAGCTCCACGGCCTTCTCCCCCTTTTCCACGGAAGCCTTTCCCGGATCGCCCCATACGCCGCCGGGCCAGTGCCGCACCTTGTCCCTGAC